>CAZBZX010000009.1:11470-28116 GCA_964496465.1 uncultured Bacteroidales bacterium | reverse complement strand
CAACTGCATCAGTTATTGGTATAGGTGGTATGGTTGGTGCTTTTGCAGGAATAGCAGCTCAAAAAATTCTTGCTAATTTATTAACTTCTAGTGGTCCATCAGCATATTTCTATGCTTTCTTTGGTGCAGGTTTATTGTATCTTATTACTTTAGGAATTGTTCATGTTTTAATGCCAGATATGAAACCACTTGGAGACGATTTAAAACCTATAAAAAAGTAATTCCATATTTTTTCTTAAGGCTGTTCAACTTTGAACAGCCTTTTTTGTTTCTTTGTTACCTAAAATCTTATATAGAATTATACTATAGTCCAAATATGAAATATAAATGGCAATTATATAGTGGCATATTTATGCTGTTACTCGGTATTCTGCTCAGAAAATTAACCGATCTTAACTTAATATCGCTTGTCATAATTTTCTTAGGTGTGACTTTAAAGGTTTACTATTTACTTAAAAAGTTTAAAAAGAAGGAGTATAAACCTGGTTTTGAGCTAGTGCTATTAATTTTTGGTTTATTTCTGTTTATGACCGGAATATATTTACGTCCAATAGCAAGCATTATTAATCCAAATTATTTTATCATTTCCGGAATTGCAATGAAAGTAGGATTTATTATACTTTATATAAATAAAACATACTCAAAAACAAAAAATGAATAAAGATAAATGGACAACTAATAACATACCTGATTTATCAGGAAAAGTAATTATAGTAACAGGTGGAAATAGTGGTTTAGGATATGAATCGGTTAAAGCTTTTTCAAAAAAAGGAGCTGAAGTAATATTAGTTAGCCGTTCAATTGAAAATGGAGAAGCTGCAAAAAAAGAAATAGAAAAAGGAAATCCAACAGGAAAAATTAAAGTTATGGGATTGGATTTATCAGATTATACATCGATTAAAAACTTTGTTTCAAATTTTAACAAAAGTTATACTCACCTGGATGTATTACTTAATAATGCCGGAATTATGATAACCCCCTATTTTTTAACAAAAGATGGATTGGAAGGTCAAATGGGAACCAATCATTTTGGCCACTTTGCACTTACTGGTCAGCTGCTTGATTTAATAATTAAAACACCTAAATCCAGGGTAATAAATGTTAGTAGTAGTGCTCATAAAGCAGGCAAAATGGATTTTAGTAATTTACTATTTGAAAATGGGATAGATTACACCCCATTAAAAGCCTATGGACGATCAAAACTTTCAAATTTATTATTCACTTATGAATTGCAAAGATATTTTGAGGCAAACAAAATAGATGCCATTGCTGCAGCAGCTCATCCCGGGGTGGCAGTTACAAATCTTACAAGACATTTAGAAAATAAAGCTATTTATAAATTACTTATGCCACTCTCGAAACTTTTCATGCAAAGTTCAGCCAGTGGATCTTTACCTCAAATAAGGGCTTCTGTTGATCCAGATGTAAAAGGTGGTGAATTTTATGGGCCTCATAGGAGAATTAGTGGATATCCAATTCTGGTTAAATCAAATAAAGCCTCATATAATGTATCAGATGCTAAAAAATTATGGGAATACTCAAAAAAAATAACAGGGATAAATTATAGTTAATAATTTATTTAAAATCCAAAATATCTGGGAACCCAAAGACTTAATTCGGGCAAATAAGTAACCAGTAATAAAATAATTATCATTGCAATAAATAGTGGTAATAGTGGCTTGACTACTTTGTCAATAGGGACTTTTGCAACGCTACATCCAATAAATAAAACACTTCCAACCGGCGGAGTACATAAACCTACACTTAAATTAAGAACCATGATAATACCAAAATGAATAGGATCAAGTCCTAATTGGGTAGTAACAATAGGTAAAAATATAGGAGTAAATATTAAAACTGCTGGTGTCATATCCATAAACACCCCCACAAATAATAGAATTAAATTAATAATAAATAATATAACGAAAGGATTATTGCTGAAATTTAATAAACCCTGACTCACATTTTGAGGTATATTTTCAAAAGACATTATCCATGATAAACCAATACTGGTAGCTACTAAAAGAAGAACAATAGCTGTAGTTTTAACCGATTTAATAAGTATTTGTGGTAAATCTTTAATTTTTAATTCTTTATAAATAAAACCAAGTACAAGTGAATAAGCAACAGCAACAGCAGATGCTTCAGTTGCAGTAAAAATACCTGCAACAATTCCACCAATCACTATTACTAACATCAACAAACTTGGTATTGCATCTAAAAACTTTATAATTCCATGCTTCGCTTTATCCCAGTTTTTATAACTTTTATCAACTATAAACCAAAGTATTCCTCCTACAACTATAATTTTTATAAATAAATTAAGACTAGATGACAGATTATTTGAAGCATAGTTCATTCCAAAAAAAATAGAGGCAATTACTCCAAAACCAATAAAAACCTTAAATAAGGTAATTGCTACTCCTTTCATTCCCTTTTTCTGAAATATTAGCATTGAAATGGCCATAAGTGTAATCGCCAGACCCGTTAAAATTCCTGGAATATAACCGGCTAAAAAAAGTGCAGTAATCGATACTCCCCCACTTGCAAGGCTATACACAATTAATATATTACTTGGTGGAATTGATAAACCTGTTGTGGCGGAAGTTATATTTACTGCAGCACTAAAACTATCTTTATACCCTTCTTTTTTCATTTCAGGGTCCATAATGCTTCCAATAGCAGATGATGCGGCAGCAGCAGAACCTGAAATGGCACCAAAAAGCATATTGGCAAACACATTTACTATTGCTAATCCACCGGGAAGTCCTCCTACAAGTGCGCGTGCAAAATCAATCAGGCGAATGGCAATACCCCCATTATTCATAATATTTCCGGCTAATATAAAAAAAGGAATAGCTAGCAAAGCAAAGCTATCCAGCCCTGTTGCCATACGGTGTGCAAAAGTGGTAAAAGCAGGTAACAAATCAATTGACACGAGCATAGTTAGTATACCAGAAATTCCAATACTAAATGCTATTGGTACTCCAATTACAAGAAGTATAATAAAACTTGATATAAGAACTATTATTCCTAAATATTCCATAAAATAGTATTATCCAGATTTTTCATTAAATAAAATTCTCAAATTATCAATGGTATAATATAGTACAAGTAAACCACCAAGTGGCAATACAATATATACATATCCTAAAGGTAATTGCAAAGCAGCAGAATATACATTTAAATAAAATCTTGTGTAGACTAACCAGGTGCCACCAATTATTAAAACAAAAATGGCAAACAATCCAATTACCGAATAAATAATAATATAAAGTATTAATTTCCTTTTTGGCTTCGATTTTTGTACGAGTAGGTCTATGGCTAGATGCTCATTCTTTCCTGCAACATACGCTGCTCCTAATAAACCTACCCATATAAGCAAATATCCTGCTAATTCATCAGTAAATGAACTTGGCGAAGTTAAAACATACCTACTAATTACCTGCCAAAGCACATCTATTACAAGAAGACTAAATATCCCTATTAATAGCCATTCTAGTATTTTATCCAGTTTATTTCTGAAGTTCATAATTCTTAATTCGTTGAATTAATGAATATAATCTTTCATTGTCTTTAAAACTATCATGTACGTTTTCCACTTTTTTCATAAAAGGTTCTTTGTCAGGATAGTTTATTTTAACACCTGCTTTCTGTACAATTTCAAGTGATTCTTTTTCGGATTGAGCCCAATACTCACGTTGCACAATAACCGATTCATCAGCAGCTGCTTGTAACCATTTCTTTTCCTCATCAGTTAAACCTTTCCATATAACCGAACTTATAATTAATACATCAGGTATCATTGTATGTTCATCTAATGAATAATATTTACATACTTCGTAATGGTGAGAAGTATAAAAACTTGGAGAATTATTTTCTGCACCATCAACTACTCCACTTTGCAATGCTGTGTACAACTCCCCATATGAAATAGGTGTTGGAGAACCCCCTAGGGTTTTGATCATTTCTACAGCAGTTATGCTTTTCATTACTCTAATTTTCAATCCTTTCAGATCTTCAGGAGTATTAACAGGTTTATTTATTGTATAAAAACTTCTACTTCCAGCATCATAAAAACATAATCCTCTTATCCAGAATTTTACCGTGCTTTCTAATAATTCTTTACCAATATCACCATCAAGCACTTGAAAAGAATGCTCTTTTGATTTGAAAATATAAGGTAAACCAAGAACTTTATAATCTTCCGTGAAACTCTCCATTACTGCTGAAGACACTTTTGTAATGGCTAAACTCCCAATTTGGAGTAACTCAACACATTGCTGCTCTGAGCCTAACTGACCTGATGGATAAATTTGTATTTGAAGTTTTCCTCCCGATTTTTCATTTACTTTATCCGCCATAAAAACCATAGCTTTATGAACAGGGTGAGTAGGATCAAGAATATGTGCCAATTTAAGTATTTTTGCTTTTTCTTTACTATGGCAGCCTGTTAATAAAGATAAAGCTATTAAAATGATTAAAAATCTAGCTTTTACAATAAAAATTTGATTTAAAATTCTCATATAATTCAATTAGAATTCAAAATACCTTTTTGCATTAAAATAACTAATATCCTCAACCATCTTGCCCAATAAATCAATATCATTAGGAAGCAATCCTTTTTCTACATCATTTCCAATTAAATTACATAATATTCTTCTAAAATATTCATGTCGAGGATAGGAAAGAAAACTTCTTGAATCGGTGAGCATTCCAACAAATCGGCTTAATAATCCATGATTTGATAAGGAATTTATTTGTTTTTCCATTCCGTCTTTTTGGTCAAGAAACCACCATCCAGAACCAAACTGCATTTTTCCTGCAACCGATCCGTCCTGGAAATTCCCGATCATAGTTGCAACCATGTCATTGTCCCTTGGATTAAGGTTGTAAATGATTGTTTTGGCTAATTTATCTTTTTCATCCAATCCGTCGAAAAACCTTGACATAGCTGTACCTGCTTCATAATCCCCAATAGAATCGAATCCTGTATCGGGGCCTAATTTGTTAAATAACCTTGTGTTATTATTTCTCATTGCACCATAATGAAACTGTTGTGTCCAACCTTTTGCATGATTCATAATACCAAACTCATACATCATTGCAGATTGGAAAATAAGTATTTCTTGTTTGCTCAAATCCTTACCATTTCTCACTTTAGTGAAAATTTCACCTGCTTCTTTGGTTGTGAACTTTTCAGCATAAAAAGTTTCTATACCATGGTCAGATAGTTTGCATCCCTGCTCGGCAAAAAAATCATGTCTTTTTTGAAGAGCCTCCAGTAAATTATCATAAGAGCTTATTGTAACCCCTGACACTTCATTAAGTTTATCAATATATTCATTATATTTTACAGCATTATCAACAGCCATGGCTTTGTCCGGACGCCATGCTGGTAATACTTTTATTTCAAATCCATCTTCACTTATCTTCTTATGAAACTCCAAATTATCAACCGGATCATCAGTTGTGCAAACTACTTCAACATTCATCATTCGCATAAGTCCTCTTGCTGAGTATGCTGAAGATTTAAGCATCTCTGCCGTTTTATCATATATTTCACGAGAAGTTTTTGCACTTAAAATCGTATCAATATTAAAAAATCGTTGTAATTCTAGGTGGGTCCAATGATATAAAGGATTTCTAAGCGTATAGGGAACTGTTTCTGCCCATTTTTCAAATTTTTCCCAATCAGATACATCTCCTGTAATATATTTCTCATCTACTCCATAAGCACGCATAGCTCTCCACTTATAATGATCTCCATTTAACCATATTTGTGAAATATTATCAAATTTTATATCATCTGCTATTTCTTGTGGTACCAAATGACAATGGTAATCTATTATTGGAAGGTTCTTAGCATAATTATGAAATAACTTTTTTGCTGTTTTCGTTTCAAGAACAAAATCCTTATCTAAAAACTTTTTCATAGATCTAAAATTTAAATTCTTACAAATTTCAATTTACAATATTAAACTAAATTATTGTTATACACCACCAAATGCACTATAACCTCCATCAACAGGAATAACAATTCCGGTAATAAATTGTGCCATATCTGATAATAGATAAATTGCTGTACCTGCCAGTTCATCAACATCACCATACCTTCCCATAGGAGTATTTTGAATTATTTTATTTCCTCGAGGAGTTGGATTTCCTGTTTTTTCGTCAATTAATAAAAATCGATTTTGATTGGTTAAAAAAAAACCAGGAGCAATTGCATTTACTCGTACTCCCATTTTTGCAAAATGGACAGCAAGCCATTGTGTAAAATTATTTATAGCTGATTTTGCTGCAGAATAGGCAGGAATTTTAGTCAATGGACTAAAAGAATTCATGGATGAAATATTGATAATAGCCCCTTCTTTCCTTTTTATCATATCTTCAGCAAAAACCATTGTTGGAAGTAATGTTCCCTTAAAATTCAAATCAAAAACAAAATCAAATCCTTCAAGAGATAATCCGAAAAATGATTCCTCCAATACAGTATCATCAACAATTTCTTCAATCTTTGTAGTAGCTTTGGGAGAATTGCCCCCAGCACAATTTATCAAAAAGTCAATTTTACCAAATTCTGCCACAATTTTGTTTTTTGCGTCAATTAATGAATCCTTTTGCAAAACATTTGCAGCCAATCCAATGGCTTTAGATTTTCCTAACTTCGTTATTTCTTGAGCAGAAGATATGGCACTATCCTCATTAAGATCAAGTAGAGCAATATTAACACCGGTTTTAGCTATTCCTTTTGCTAATGCTTTTCCAATCACTCCAGCTCCACCAGTGATTATACAAGTTTTATTTTTTAAATTATCAAGCATATTATTTAAGTGTTTATGTAATCGATTGCACAAATATAAAAAAGTCATCCAAATTCAAAAAATAAATTAGAATAATTTATAAATTAAAATAAACTTGATAATGTAACATGTAAATTTCCCGATACTGTGCTTAAACCATAATCAATTCCTAAAAATAGTGGTTGATCTTTTTTAAGCCTTAATCTTATACCAGGGCCAGCATTAAACCTCCATTTCTCATTTTTTATTTCAAAAAATTTTGGAAAAGTAATTCCAATTCCTCCAAATCCAGCCAGGTGTATGGCTTTATATACTTTAAACCGATATTCAACACGAGTAATAAAAGAATTATAATCTTTAAATAAATTAGGATGAAAAGCTCTTAAAAAATTATTTGGTAAATACCTGAAAGAAGTATTTTGACTTGCATATTTATAATGAATTTGAAAACCCAAAACATGATTTAACTCCGGATTTAATTCAAAAAATTGCCGGTAATCAATATAAAAAGTTGAAAAATTTGAAATATTCATTTCATTTTTTCTGAATGCTTGAAACGAAGTTTCGATTAGCTTCCCTTTATTCACCCAAATTAAATTATCGCGGGTATCATATTTTAAAACCAAACCGATTCCAGCAACTTTTTCGCCATTATAATCAGTATAATGATCA
The DNA here is from genome assembly GCA_964496465.1 of uncultured Bacteroidales bacterium. Lineage (GTDB taxonomy): Bacteria > Bacteroidota > Bacteroidia > Bacteroidales > CAYFUP01 > CAZBZX01. The sequence goes on along the minus strand of CAZBZX010000009.1, from coordinate 20,638 downwards.
TTTATAAAATAACCATCATCTTCAAAATGAAAATCATATGTTCTGTCGTAAATAAGGCTAAATCCGGCAAATAAATTACCACCAACTTTCTTTAAAGGTTCAATCCAAATATGGTTTATTTTATAATCAATTAATTCAGAACTGTCTGGATTATTATCAGAATAAAGGCTATAATAACTCTCAGGGAAATAACTAAAGGAAGTTTCCAACCTGACATAATATTTTTCATTTGGTAAAAATATATCGCTGCCTAGAAATATATTATATTGTTTATATTGGGAATAGAAAAAAAATGCAAACAGATCAGATGATCTGAGTAATGTATCAGTTTTAACTGTTTTAAATAAATCAATACCCCCAAATTGGATATTCCATCCATTAAGAGGATTGCGGGATGGGAAAATAATAGCTGATATCTTGTGATTTTTTGTAGTATCGAAAGAGTTTGTTTCCTGCGATAAAATATATGGTATTGAGCTAAAAAACATAATAAAAAAAACCAAGCTCTTAATACTAAATTTCATACGTTTTTTTTAATTTTTAAATATCGTATGGAACATTCATGATATTGAAAATAAAAATCCTTGTTTTTGTTATTTATTATCATGGATGTATCATAAAAACAAAATTATTGTATAAAAAACAAAAATATGAAATACTATGATTTATAATATTTTATCAAATATAATTTTAATTAGTTAGAACTGTATTATTATTACTTAATAGTACAATAGCTAAAAAATTAGCAATTGTTAGTAACATTTTCTTTAAATCGCAATTAATTATAAATCATAATATAAATACTTATTTTAGTAATAATTATTAATTCAATAACGATTTTTTTTAGCTAATTGTAAAATAAATTTTATTTTTGCTTCAATTTTAAAATTTAAAATTATGTTTGACACCGGATTAACTACATTTATGATATTAGCCACGAGCTTAGTAATGCTGATGACTCCTGGCTTAGCTTTTTTTTATGGAGGTTTAGCTGATAAAAAAAATATTCTTGGGGTAATGATACAGAGTTTTGTTTCATTGGGAATAACTACAATACTATGGTTTGCTGTTGGATATTCACTTTGTTTTAGTGGAGGTGAAGGAGCAATAATCGGCAATTTAGATAAAGCATTTTTAAATGGCATATCCCCATCAACCGTGTTCTCTCCAGACAAAAATTTTCCTGAGTTGATATTTGTATCGTATCAAATGATGTTTGCAATTATCACTCCTGCACTTATTACAGGGGCCTTTGCAAATAGGGTAAGTTTTAAAGCGTATCTTATTTTTCTGGTAGTTTGGCAAATATTTGTATATTATCCTTTTGTACATATGATATGGGGTGGAGGTATTTTAGCACAATGGGGCGTACTGGATTTCGCAGGGGGAATCGTTGTTCATTCTACTGCTGGTTTTGCAGCTTTAGCCTCGGTATTATATGTTGGATCAAGAAGAAATCCTGATGCTATTCCAAATAGTATACCATTAGTTGCTGTTGGTACGGCCTTGCTATGGTTTGGATGGTATGGATTTAATGCTGGCTCGGAATTAGAGGTAAATGGAATAACAACACAAGCATTTTTGAATACCGACGTGGCCGCATCTTTTGCCGCTGTTACGTGGTTAGTAATAGAATGGAGCCGTAATGCAAAAAGACCTACATTTATTGGATTACTTACAGGTTCTATTGCGGGTTTGGCAACCATTACTCCAGCTGCAGGATATGTTACCTTACCTGTTGCAGCAATTATAGGAATTATTGCAGGTTTAGGTTGTTATTTTGCAGTACGGGTTAAAGTAAGAATGAAATGGGATGATGCTTTGGATGTTTGGGGTGTTCATGGTGTGGGAGGTGTAATGGGGACTCTTATGTTAGGTTTGTGTGCTACTACCTTTATTAATCCTAATGGAGTTAATGGACTGTTTTATGGAGGTGGAACTGAATTATTTCTTAAAGAATTAGTTGCTGTAATTGTTGCTTGTGTCTACGCTTTTGCATTTACTTATTTTATGCTTGTAGTTATAAATTTAATTACTCCTGTTAAAGTGAGTGAGCTAGTTGAAGATGCCGGGCTAGATGAAGGAATTCATGGAGAAGTTGCCAGGGATTATATTCCAAGTGAATTAGTTAGAGATAGTGAAACTGGAGAATTAACTATTGTGAAGAAAAAAATAGGTATATTAGAAATTACTTCCGATTAAAAGGCTTTCACTGCAATGGTTAAATGGATAAAAGAAATCCCATGCAAATTCCGAATCCATTAATGTTTCTATTATATTATTAACATATTGATTATCTTTTGTAATTAAATTACTTTCCGAATCATATTTGTAAACATTTAGTAATTCACCTTTTCGGTTAAATATCGAATCAGTATGTTCAAAATAGTTATAGTATGTTTGAACAACAGCAACTTTGTTACCCGGGTAATAAAATTCTATATTTTTTTCAATTTGAGTTTGTTCATCATAAAACTGTAATCTTTTAATATTCTGCCCATCATAAAACTGAATCCATTTTAAATTATCAATACTGTTATTAGATGAATTACATCTACAAGAAGATAAAACCGTTCCTGACTTAAGATTAAAAGTAAAGGATAAATTTTGAATAATAATATCTTCACCTAAATAATATCCCTTTGACCAAAGCAGATTATTTCCATTATATTTTGAAAGGATTAAATATTCAAATTCATCATAATATTCTGTTTTAAAGCCATTAATAATGTTTTGATCAGAATCAAAATATAACGTATCAGTATCAATAACCACAAAAATATTCTTATCAGAGTGATATTGACGAAATATTTTAATTAAACCATCAAGGTAAGTTTCTTTATAAACCTTAGAAGTATCATTTTGAAATCGAATCGTTTCGTGGTATGGTTTGCCAACTCTTGGAATAAAATTGACTAAAGAATATCCATTTTCTCCCGCAATCAAATTTAAATTACCAATAACAAATAATAATATGAACCCAATCGCTCTCATTTTCCTTCTTTTAATTATTAATTGTCAACTGACTAGTTGTACGATAATTATAAAGGAAAGTTTTTGATAGGCATTAATTTTTAGCGAGTTACAAAAGATATAAATAAGTTATTAACAGATTTACCTTATTATACGAGGCTTTCAGCATCAATTTATTACTAAAATTCAATATTTAAATATGTATTGAATTTTAAAAATATTAAATTATAATAATTTTGCATTCATGAATGTAAAGTATAAACCAATAGAAAATAAGGATTTTGAGTATATTAAAAAAATATACGACTATTATATCTTAAATACTACCATAACCTTTCATACGAATGAAATAACTGTTGAAGATTTAAAGAATGAAATAGCTGTAAATCATTTTAAATATAAGTCTTTTATTATCTTGGTTGAAAATGAAAATATTGGATATTGTTATATATCTGCTTTTAAAAAGCGGCAAGCTTATGATAGAAGTGCAGAAATTACAATATACCTTGATCCGAAATTTATAGGGAAAGGAATTGGTAACCAAACATTAAATTTTCTGGAAACGGAAGCGAAAAAAAGTAATATAAAGGTTTTGGTTGGGATTATTGCTGCCAATAATACTTCCAGTATTAAATTATTCGAAAAATGTGCTTATACAAAATGCGCTCATTATAAAAATATTGGCGAAAAATTTGGACAAGTATTGGATGTAGTAGCTTATCAAAAAGAATTATAATATGGTAAAATTCCATTCTTCCGTAATCTTTGTAAAAGACATAAAAAAGTCGAAAGATTTTTACATGAACCTTCTAAATCAGGAAATTGAACATGACTTTAATACAAATATTATTTTTAAAACCGGATTATCAATCTGGCAAATTAATCCTGAGCATATAATTCCTGCCAAATTAGATATTACAAAACATTCAAACAGGATGGAACTTTATTTTGAAACAACTGATATTGTGGACAGTTTATGTATGCTTGAAGAGGCTGATGTAAAGTTCCTTCACAAAATTAATGAAGAACCTTGGGGACAACTAAATATTCGTTTTTTCGATCCCGATGGCCATTTAATTGAAATTGGAGAAACTTTAGAAACATTTGTAAGGCGGATGAAAAAAGAAGGAATGTCAGAAGAAGAAATTAGCTCCAAATCAGGCATTCCTTTAGATAATGTGTATACTTTGCTTTAACTACTTTTTATAATTCTTTCCAAATTTTATGGAATAACCTATTATAGGTATTGGTACAAATGTTATTTTACCTTCATCAACACCTTCCCACTCAGGACTATGATATTTCTCAGGAGCTTCTCCTTCTCTAATAAAAACATATAACAAACTCAATTGCCAGCTATTTAAACCATTAGTCCTGCCTTTTACTTTTATCCCGCTAAGTCCAAAAAATATACCATCATTTGCATGATAATCCTCTTCTAAATCTATATTCACATTTTGTGCAACATGGTTAGAATACAATTGAAATCCATAATTTTCAGAAGTTAAATAAACTCGGTCAGATATCTTGTATTGCCCTGATAAATTAATAGCTGCGGAATTATTCACTTCACCTATTTCAATTATATTCGGGGTCCAAAAACCAACTCCTAAACTTATATTGTTTTCTTTCGTTCCATGTGTATACATACCATAAGTAAGACTTCCATAAAATTCACCGATCAAGAATATAAATAAATCACCTACAGCAAAAGACGATTTGTCATTTATAGGAAAAGTATAATTTGCAATAAAATGAAATGGAAGGAATAGAAATGTACCTGTTCGAAGCATAAATCTATCAGTTATCCCAAATTGAAAATCGTGTATTAAACCATAATAAGTAGTGTAATACAGATCTCCCTTATTTAAGCTAAAGGCCGTAGGGCCGAATAGATACATATTTGAATGATGATTTCCATTTGTATATTTTCTTGAGTGGAATTTAGAACTGCCGCTTTCAAAATAAATATTAGAAATATTAACCGCATCTTCCTTATACTCTTTAATTTCATTTAAATTAATATATGAATGTGACCATTCTTCATTGTACCGGAGTTCAATAAAAATTTTACTATTAGTAATACTATCAATATGGCATGCAATAGAATCGCTATTGGTTTTTACAACCAGATCATAGGTTTGGGAGTACAATGAGCAAATGCTCAAAAAAAACATTAAAATAATGAAGGGGGGTTTCATAATTTTGTTTTTGGTGGTTACAAAATAAAATTACGAAATAACTAATTGAAAGTCAAGAAAAATTTCAATATCAAAAATATTAGTCTTGTATATTTTTAAATCAAAAATTATAATAAAATCAACTTCCCAACCGAAGAAATTACCTCACCTTCAACTTCTAATTCAGGATTTGAAGTAATTAATTTCATACTTTCAGAAATAATTCCATTAATAAAACGTACTATTATTTCAATATTAGATATTTTAAATTCACCTGTTTCAACACCGTAATTTAATATTCTTTTAAAAACCTCATTATAAGCATCCTGAAATGCGATTTGAGCAATTTCATATTTATATTTAAATTCAAAAGCATCATTCCCTTCTTTAAGCCAATTTCTGGTTTCAGCAAAAATCATAATAATAAGTTGATTAATTTTCTCTATTTGAGTTGGAAAAGGAACTAACTTCTTTTCCATATCCTTACTAAATTTCAAGGCAACTTTACTTATAATGAAATAAAATATTTTTTCCTTGCTGCTAAAATGCTTATAGATCGTTTTCTTGCTCATTTTTAATTCCTGCGCAATTTCATCTACTGAAGTTTTTTTAAAGCCATGATAATTAAAATGTTTTTGAAATACTTCAGCTATTTGATCTTTTTTATCTAACTCATCTGTATTTGCCATAATCCTATTCCTTTTTTTCTAAAATATTTAAAACCATTGATTTATAAAATATCATATCAAGAAATTTAGGTGCTATAAAATCCATAATCTTTAAAAACTTTCCTTTCACAATTTCACGTTTTTCTTTTTTAATTCCATTAATAATTTCTTTTGCTACATCATCGGCTTTCATAAATTTTCTTCCACTTCCCATTTTATCCATTCCTTTTTCTTTAATTGAACTTGAATGGAATTCTGTATCTGTTTCAGGTGGACAATAATTAAATACTTTAATATCGTAATACTTTGATTCTAATCGAAGTCCATCACTTATTGCATCAAGCATACTTTTAGTACCTGCATAATATGATAAAAATGGCAGCGCCCGTTTACTAAGGCTGGAAGAAATATTTACTATCATTCCTTTTGACTGCTTCAAATAGGGCATTGATGCCTGTATTAAATGAACCGGTCCGATAACATTCGTTTCAATTATATGATATAAATCAGAAGTATCCATATTTTCGATTGTACCAAAGTATCCCTGTCCGGCATTGTTAATTAAAATATCAATTCCGTTAAATTCATTAATAACCTCATTTATTGCTTTTTCAGTTGATTCTTTATTTTTTACATCGCATTTTATTGCTAACACATCCGGATTATAAGTTTTGATTTCATCACTTATTTTTTCCAATTTTTCAATTCTACGGGCAAATAAGGCAATTTTCGCCCCTTGTTTCGAAAGTTGCCTTGCCAGCGATTCCCCAATACCACTTGAAGAACCAGTAATTATTATTTTTTTCCCTGCAATTTCCATTGTAAATCTTTTAATTATATTCAAATATACAAATTTAGTTTTTCGTTTCCTTCTATTAAAAATAAAATTTAGAAACTTTTAAAAATTAATTCCCTTATTGATATTTTTTTTAAAACCATGATGTATTAATCTTTCAAAATCAGGAATAAATCGTGGTGTTCTATTTTTATACTCATTGTATTCATAACCAAATCTCTTCATTAATTCTCTTTCTTCATTCCTGGATTGAAAGTAACAAATTAGTAGCCATATCAATCCTGAAATAACCAAACTTGTAATACCGAATAAACAGCCTATCCCAACTATTGTAAAACTAATTCCGGCATACATAGGATTACGAACATATTTGTAAACAGACCAAGTTCTAAGTTTATTAGTTTGTCCAACAGCCCCTTTTCTTCCTAAAGTTGCAAATCCAATAATAAAAATTGGCAAAAAAGCTGTCACATTTGCTCCCCCTACCCATCTTATAACCCATTCAGGCATAAAATTAAGAATAGTAAATAAATCATTAATATTAAAATACATACAAATTCTAAAAGGGATTGCAATAAACAATATGATTGCAGTTAGAACCAAAAATGGTGCAGCGATTACAATTAAGTTTTCCTTGGTTTTCATAATTTTAAACTTTAGTTAATAATTTTGCAACAAAGAAACTAATTTAGTTTTAAGTTTCCTAATATTTTAGAAACTATTTTCGTTTTTTGTTTCCATAAAAATTAAAATCACTTAATTTTAAAGAGGTTTAAGCTTATTATTTATATTTGAAAAAACTTTTTATATGAAATGCCGAGAAAAATGCGGAGCTTGTTGTATTGCTGCATCAATATCAACACCATTTCCGGGAATGCCGAATGGGAAACCCGGTGGAACAAGGTGTATTCATTTAAACAGTGAATTAAAATGTGACATTTATAATTCGCCAGATAAACCATCGGCTTGTGCCGGGTTTAAAGCAGAAAAAATTGTGTGTGGAAATAATCGCGAAGAAGCCTTGAAAATAATAGCAGAACTAGAAGGAATATCTTTTAATCCAGATTGGCTTCTAGAGTAATTTTTAGCTTATAAAAAATATAAAAAAAGGTTCTGCAAACATAGAAAAACAATTAATTCCTTCTATTTCTTAATTTCATTGTCATCAAGTGTATGCTTTTTTAATAGCCTTAATGTATCCAGTATTTCTTTTTGAACAGGATTAGTTATAGATAAATGCCTTAATTCTTCTTTCCGAATTCCTAATCGTGAATCAAAATACCCAAGTACCATTGATAATAGAATAAATAAAACAATCATTACAGGAATAGCAATTAAGTAATGATCTGCTAATATTTTTCCATATTTGTTATCTTTTATTGAATTAACAAATACAACAACCATCATAACCAGGTTAATATACCCGATATACATTTTAGCCCTGTCGATATAAATTTTCCATCTAACAATGGCCCTTTTATCAACTTTTACTTTCAAAATTTTAATCATGGCGATAATTTTTTTTGTGAGTTAAACAAAAGTATCAAATAATTTTACCGAAATGGAAATATCCTTTTATTTATATTTAAGCATGCTAAATATTTAATTATAAGGACTAAGGGAGATGTTCTAGGTTTTAATTGGTTTTAAACGTATTCAATAATGTAATTATTATTAAAATAATAGTTTATAATATTTCACTTTTTAACATATTAAACTGAATGTTCGCCAATATTATTTTGATATTGATCAAAATGGGTTGCTTTTATTTTTAATTGAGATAGCGATTTATTATTTTTAGATGTCTTATAACAAGGCAATTAAAGGCATACCAAAATGATACATGTTAACCCGCCTTCAAAGAGCGAAATCTCTTTAAAAACTTCATTTATTATTGTTTTTAGTTTTTTATCGTTTATTTATCTGAGTGCGCAGACTTTTTCTGAATTATCTACTTCAATAACTGGAGTAAATTACAGTTCCGCAGCCTGGGGTGATTATAACAATGATGGTGATTTAGATATTTTACTGACAGGTAGGAATGGAATTAATTATATTTCTAAAATATATAAAAACAATAGCGGTAGTTCTTTTACAGAAGAAACAGATATTACATTAATTGGGGTTTATTATAGTTCCGTTGCCTGGGGTGATTATGATAATGATGGTGATTTAGATATTCTCTTAACGGGAAAAAGTACTAATAACGCTGTTTCTAAAATTTATAAAAACAATTCCCCTGATTCATTAGGGTTTACAGAACAATCCGAAATTGCTTTAACTGGGGTTGAATATAGCTCCGTAGCCTGGGGCGATTATGACAATGATGGCGATTTGGATATACTTTTAACAGGTAATTCTGTTTCAGGTCCAATATCTAAAATTTATAAAAATAATGGTGATAATAGTTTTACTGAACAAACCGGTATTTCTTTAACAGGTATTGCGGCGGGTGCAGTAGCCTGGGGCGATTATGATAATGATGGTGATTTGGACATACTTTTAACAGGTAATTCTGTTTCAGGTCCAATATCTAAAATTTATAAAAATA
>CAZBZX010000009.1:0-11370 GCA_964496465.1 uncultured Bacteroidales bacterium | reverse complement strand
ATGGCGATAATAGTTTTACTGAACAAACTGATATTTTTTTAACAGGTGTTATTAATAGTTCTTCAGTTTGGGGCGATTATGACAATGATGGTGATTTGGACATACTATTATCTGGCCGAGATTCCACTAATAATAGAATTTCTAAAATCTATAAAAATAATTTACCCGATTCATCAGGATTTTCTGAACAGGCGGCGATTATTTTAGAAGGAGTTGAAAATGGCTCTGTAGCTTGGGGTGATTATGACAATGATGGCGATTTAGATATTCTGCTAACTGGCGAAAGTGATGATGATCCAATTTCTAAAATTTATAAGAATAATGGAAATAATACTTTTAGTCTACAATTATCTATTAATTTAACAGGTGTTTCTGGTAGTTCTACAGTCTGGGGCGATTATAATAATGATGGAAAATTGGACATTCTTTTAACAGGTAGAGATAATTTTAGTAATTATATTTCAAAAATCTATAAAAATAATAGTCCTACAACCCATTCTAGTCCCACATATGATAAATTTTCAATCATTCAAAGTGTCGTACTGGGGAATACTGCTACTTTAAGCTGGAACAAATTTATTGATAACATGACTCCTGATTCAGCCCTTTGTTATAATTTATATATTGATACAATTTCCAAAGGTGTGGGAATAAATTCACCCATGGCCAATGTTGCAGATGGCTGCAGATTAATAGCGAGATTTGGTAACATTCAAGATACTATATGGACCATTCATAATTTAGACACTGGAAAATATTACTGGAGTGTGCAGGCAATAGATCGAAATTTAGCAGGTTCAGATTTTCATAAAGAAGATAGTTTTATGGTGAGTTTTACTGCAAGTATATCACCATTGGATAATCAGGTACTATGGCCTGCGCAGAATGGGACCCAATTAAAAGTAAACGAAACGGAACTTGCAGATAGCAGGCAATGGAAATATTCTCTTTTTCCTGGGGGTCCATATTCCAATGATATAACCGATTCTATCGAAACCACTTATATTCCCAATTTTCCCCTTGGAAGTTATTATGTTGTTTGTGTATCAACATTAAGTGGTATTTCTGTAACTAGTAATGAAGTAAAAATTGAGGTGCTTCATTTTTCTGAGCAAACCGAAATTGATTTAAAAGGTGTAAGTAAAAGTTCAGTATCATGGGGTGATTATGATAATGATAATGATTTGGATATCTTGTTAACAGGTAGTTATAATTCGCTAATCTATAAAAATAAAGGTGATAACACTTTTAAGGAGCAAACTTCCATTTCACTCACAGGAATAAATGATGGATCAGCTGCCTGGGGTGATTATAACAATGACGGGAATTTAGATATTCTTTTAGCAGGTATTGATGGAACAGGTTCTTGTATTTCCAAAATATATAAAAACAATGGAGATAGCACTTTTGCAGAACAAACTGATTTTTTATTAATTGGACTCAATGAAAGCTCTGTAGCCTGGTCTGATTTTAACCGGGATGGACATTTGGATTGTATTTTGGCCGGAAAGGATCAAAATGGTGAAGCTTACACAAAAATTTATTGGAATTTAAATAATAATTTTATCGATGCTGGAATATATTTAAAAGGTGGCCAAACTCTTGACATAGCTGATTATAATAAAGATAATTACCCTGATATATTAATTTCAGGTGAAGATATTAATAGTATTTCGCATACTACAATTTATAAAAATAATGGCAATAATACTTTTACCGAACAGGTAAACATTGATTTAATAGATCTTGCCTATTCCTGTGCGGTTTGGGGAGATTACAATTACGATGGTAATTTGGATATTTTACTTACAGGGAATGGCATTCCAAAAATATACAAAAACAATAGCGATAATAGTTTTACAGAACAAACTGATATTATTTTGGCAAATGCTAGTGCTGGTTCTGCTGACTGGGGCGATTATGACAATGATGGGGATTTGGATATTTTACTTACTGGAAGTTATCTTTCCAAAATCTATAAGAACAATGCCCCCGATTCATCTGGTTATAATGAGCAAACAGATATAGCTATAGCAGGTATTCAATATAGTTCTGCAGCTTGGGGCGATTATAATAACGATGGTAATTTGGATTTCATTATAGCAGGATCTGCAAAAATCCCTGTTTCTCAATCTGTATCTAAAATATATAAGAGAATATTTCCTGTAAATAGTTTACGGCCAGATTTTCCGTTGAATCTTCGACATGAAATTAAAAATAATCAGGCATTCTTATATTGGGATCCGGCCAGTGACGCTAACACTCCGTCGCAAAGCCTTTCATACAATGTAAGGATTGGTAGTTCACCTGGCGCTTCCGATATCGTATTTCCTTTGTGTGATACCATATCCGGTTTTAATAAAATTTCAGGTATTGGCAATGCTTATTTAAATAATGAATTTGTTATAAATAATTTAGATACTGGCACCTATTATTGGAGCGTTCAAACCATAAATAATAGTTTTCTGAGTTCAGATTTTTCTGATGAGCAATCTTTTACAATACATCCAACCTTCACTGAGCAAACTTCATTAGAAGGGGTTTTTGCCAGTTCTGTAGACTGGGGTGATTATGATAATGATGGGGATTTAGACATATTGCTGACCGGTGATAATGTAAGTGCCAATCTAATTTCCAAAATTTATAAAAACAATGGGGATAGCACATTCCCTGAACAAATTGATATTGCTTTAACAGGTGTTTATTTGGGTTCTGCTACCTGGGGTGATTATGATAATGATAATGATTTGGACATTTTACTTTCAGGATCAACAGCCCATTTTCCCTATTATAGTCCTGTAACTAAAATCTATAAAAATAATTCTCCTGATTCATCTGGATTTATTGAGCAAACTAACATTACTTTATCAGGGGTTATGTTTAGTTCTTTGGCCTGGGGTGATTATGATAATGATGGAGATTTGGATATTTTATTATCGGGAACAACAAATAGCTATGCAACTGGGGCTATATGCAAAATATATCGCAATGATGGGGATAGCCTATTTACAGAACAATCCGATATTTCTATAACAGGTGTTTATAAGGGTTCAGTTGCCTGGGGGGATTATAATAATGATGGTTATCTTGATATTTTATTAACTGGTTCAGATGTAAGTGACAACCTTAATTCCAAAATTTACAAAAATAATGCCACTGATTCTCCGGGATTTACAGAGCAATCCGATATTGTTTTACAAAAGGTCACTAATAGTTCAGTTGCCTGGGGTGATTATGATAATGATGGAGATTTAGATATTTTGTTGACTGGAAGGGACAATAATTATGACCCCGTTTTAAATATATACCGCAACGATGGAAATAATAACTTTATAAATATTAACACTGATTTAAGAAAAGTAACTGCAAGTTCTGTAGCATGGGGCGATTATGACAATGATGGGTATTTGGATATTTTAATCTCTGGGTCTAGCGGAAATAAAATAACAAGAATTTATAAAAACAATAAAAATGGTACTTTTACTGATATAAATCAAGACATTACCGGTGTAGATGGAGGATCTTTAGCATGGGCGGATTATAATAATGATGGTGATTTGGATATATTATTAACGGGAACAACAAATACTGGTGCAACTGGGGCTACATGCAAAATATATAACAACAATACAAATTACACAAATTATTTACCAGCACCTCCTAAAAATTTACATTTTGAATTATTAGGTTTTAATATTAAATTAATCTGGAGTAAAGTAATTGATACTAATTGTATTGAAGGTAGCCTATACTATAATATGAGAGTAGGAACAACGCCTGGGGCATTCGATATTGTTTCCCCTATGGCAAACATATCAGGCGGATACAGAAATGCGCCTGATATAGGTAATGCACAATGCGATACTTTTTGGTTTATAAAAAATCTTGTGCCTATGCAAACCTATTATTGGAGTGTACAGGCTATTGATCAAAGTTTTACCGGTGGTATCTGGGCTGAAGAGAAGGCTTTTACTATTACAGTTATTCAAGCAGATTTATCAGCCGATACTGTATGCTATGGAGATTCAACCCACTTTATTGATCAGACATTTACTGCCGGGGAAAGTATCATAGCCTGGAGTTGGGATTTTAGCGATGGAAATACTTCTACCCTTCAAAATCCTGTTCATTTGTATTCACAAAGTGGAGGTTACAATGTAAAATTAAAAGTATTTAGTGCTTCCTATGTAGATTCTATTACTAAAAAAATAATAGTTAAACATAAACCAATAGCCAATTTTACAGCAAATATTGTTTGCCAGGGATCATTTACCGCATTTACCAACACTTCCTTTATCGATAGTGTAAGTGGAGTAACCTGGAACTGGGATTTTGGTGATTTAATAACTTCTACAGCTGAAAATCCAGGTACTCATGGATATACAAGTAGTGGAGTTTATACTGCAGAATTAATAGCTGTAGCAGATAATGGATGCTCTGATACGATAAACAAACAAGTAACCGTATCTGCCTATCCAAGTACAAATATATATATTGATGAAGGCAGTTCGTCATTCTGTATTGGAAATAATGTAGTTTTATCATGTACCAATAATCCAAATTACACGTACCAATGGAGGTTAAATGGCAGCAATATTGGAGGACAGGTGTTTGATACTATTTATATCGACACTACCTATGATTATTTAAATACGGATGAATATAGCGTTCAGATAACCAATACTATAGGAAATTGTGTTACAGTAACCGATACCCAGGATGTTAATGTTTATAACTTGCCAACTTCACCAAGTATAAATGTAAATGGAGCAACTACTTTCTGTAAAGACGATAGCGTTATATTAAGTGTAACCAATGTACCCGGCAATACTTATCAATGGAAAGATGGAAATGCTAATATATTTGGAGCAACCAGCAACAGCTATATTGCTAAACCAACAGTAAGTGGAGCTCACAGGTACAATCTGGAAATAACCAATTCCAATGGATGCTCATCAACTTCAATTGATACTGTTGATGTAACCGTGTATGATAATCCAGATATTCTAACAATCAGCCAGATTGGATCAATAGATTTCTGCCAGGGAGAAAGTGTTACTTTAAGCGTTACAAATAACGCAGATTATACTTACCAGTGGAAAGATGGCAATAGCGTATTATCCAATACAGATAGCAATGTATATATAGCTACAACAAGTGGAGATTATAGCCTGGAAGTTACCAATACAGATGGATGTGTTTCTGTTTCATCAAACAATATAGAAGTTACTGTAAGGAATAACCCAACGGCTCCAACCATAACACCATTATCGGCAACTACTTTTTGCCAGGGAGATAGTTTAATTTTAAGTGTTCCAAATAACACGGCTTATAATTACCAGTGGTATGAAAATAATAGTCCGGCAGGCACTGGCAATACCTATAGATCAAAACCTGTGAATGGTGGAAGTTACGAATATACGGTAATAGTCGAGCTAGATTCAACAGCTTGTATGGTTCCTTCAACAGACACCATAGATGTAACCGTATATTCAAATCCAACCCAGCCTACCATAGTTCGAGACGGAGATACAACCTTCTGTATAGGCGATAGTGTAATATTGAGCATAACAGGAGTGACAGGAAATACTTATCAATGGTATAGGGGAGGCAGTATTCTAACAGGTTCAACTAACACAAGTTATACTGCCAAAACAACCGGAACATACAACCTGCAAGTAACCAACACAAATGGTTGTATGAAGCCATCAGAGAATACATTAAATGTAACTGTATATAGCAACCCATCAATTCCAATCATCACCCAAACCGGACTGACAACCTTCTGCAGCGGTGATAGCATTGTATTGAGTGTAACCAATAACCCGGCGTATACCTATCAATGGAAGAACGGGGTAAGTATTATTGATGGAGCCATCAGTAACAATTATTCGGCAAAAGCAACTGGTAATTACATGTTGGAAGTAACCAATGCAAGTGGCTGTAAAGCAACCTCGGCAAGTATAGCAGTAACAGCTAATCCAACACCAACCATCCCAACCATAACACAGGATGGAATAACCACTTTCTGCCAGGGTAACAGCGTGACATTAAGTGTTACAATCAATTTAAATAACACCTATCAATGGAAAGACGGGATAAATGTAATAACCGGGTCAGATAGTAATATTTATATCGCTACAACAACAGGTAATTATAATTTAGAAGTAACCAATTCCTATGGTTGTATATCGACCTCATCAAATACAGTAACAGTAACAGTTAATAGTAATCCAACCGTTCCAACAATAGCGCAAGATGGAGTTACTACCTTTTGTCAGGGCGATAGTGTTATGTTGAGTGTAACCAATGTAACTGGAAACACCTATCAATGGAAAACCGGTGCAAGTATCATTGAAGGAGCAGAAGGTAATAGTTATACAGCCAAAGCAACAGGAACCTATAACCTGGAAGTAACAAATTCCAGTAGTTGTATATCGACCTCGGCAAATACAATAAATGTTACAGTTAATGAAAAACCAACTTCTCCAACCATTATAGCCTCAACCAATAATCCTGTTTGCGAGGGAAGCAGTATTAGTTTAAGTGTACCCGACAATGCGGATTATACCTATCAATGGATAAACGGAGTTAATTTAATCCCTGCCACAGATAGTAATGAATATGTAGCAACCACATCGGGAAGTTATAGTTTGGAAGTAACAAACACCAGTGGATGTAAAGCAAGTTCATCCAATACAGTTTTAGTAACCGTTAATTCAAACCCAGCCATCCCGGTAATAAGTTATACCGGTGCAACAACATTCTGCAGTGGGGATAGTTTGGTTCTGGGTGTAACAAATGACCCGTTACTAAGCTATCAATGGAAAGCAACACAGGAAGCTTTGAATAAAAACACCACAAGCACATATACCGTAAATAAAACCGGAAATTATTTCTTGACTGTATCAAATGCCAATGGATGTCCAGTAAACTCATCGGATACAATAACCGTAGTAGTAAACCCAGCACCAGCAACAGATGATATAGCCCTGTCAGAAGTAAAGGATGCATATTGTAGCGATGATACTATCACATTAAGCGTTGATTCACAAACAGGATGTTCGTATCAATGGAAAAAAGGGGGGCAAAATATAGCAGGGGCAACAAATAACACCTATTTACCAACAGGTACCGGATTGTATTCATTAGTAATATCCAACCCCTATAATTGTGATGTAGCAGTAGCACCTGTAGACATAACCATATATGAAAGGCCGCAGGTTCCGGTAATAGATCTGGCAACTACCACATTGGAGATATGTCCGGGAGAGGTTGTCACATTAAAACCCACAGAAATTACTTCAACCTATATATACCAATGGAAGAAAAATGGGGTTCCGATGGATGAAGGGGAACTATCCACCTTGCAATTAAAATTAAAGGCAGGGGATTATTCAGTAGTGGCAAGTGTAGAGGAATGTTCATCAGAATCAAATGCAATAACAATAAGCTACAAAGAATCATTGCCAGTTCCAGAACTTTCAGCATTCGGTCCGGTATTGTGGTATATCGCCTGCAGTAATGACTCAGCTTCACTATACAGGTGGTATTATAATGATGTATTGATACCAGATGCAACAGAAAGCGCGTATGTGGCTTATCAAAAACTAGGAAAATATTATGTAGAGATAAACGATGGGTATGAATGCCCGATACAGAGTGAAGTTATACTGATACCACCTGATTATACAACTGGAATAGAAACAGAAACTGTTTTTGGAACCATAAAGATATACCCGAATCCAACCCCTGGCTTATTCAGCATAGAAATGGACAATAACCTCTATGGGGAGTTAGAAATTGACATTAACAAAGAAAACGGCAGCAGGGTATTACTGATGGAAATCCTTAAAAATCAGCG
Source organism: uncultured Bacteroidales bacterium (assembly GCA_964496465.1). Lineage (GTDB taxonomy): Bacteria > Bacteroidota > Bacteroidia > Bacteroidales > CAYFUP01 > CAZBZX01. The sequence continues at coordinate 3,506 of CAZBZX010000009.1, read as the reverse complement.
GCATTTTATCACAAGGGTTGATTTAAGTGCACAAGGAAATGGATTGTATTTTATTGGATTTAAATTTGAGAAGGATTATACAGTGAGGAAGTTAATAGTGGAATAAACTTAATAGAAAAATAATTTTTAAATAAGAGGATGTCTCAAAAGTATAATACTATCGTCTTTGCGAGGAGGTACGACGAAGCAATCTGTTAATTATGAGCAGATTGCTTCTTCCTCCTTCGTCGTCATCGCAATGACGTATCCCTTTTAAAACAGCCTCAACTTTTTATTTAGCTTTTAGTTTTTCCCTGATTTTTTGTTCTAATTCTTCGAGTAATTCAGGATTATCCATTAAAAGGGACTTAACACCTTCCCTACCCTGTCCTAATTTGGTATCGCCATAGCTAAACCACGAACCTGCTTTTTTAATTATTTCTTCTTCTACACCTAAATCGATTATTTCACCTGTTTTTGAAATGCCTTCACCATACATTATATCAAATTCAGCTTTTCTGAAAGGTGGAGCTAATTTATTTTTCACAACTTTTACCCTAGTACGATTTCCCTGAATTTCTTCACCTTCTTTTATTTGGCTAATTCTTCTGATATCTAAACGAATTGAAGCGTAGAATTTTAATGCATTTCCGCCGGTAGTTGTTTCAGGATTACCAAACATTACACCAATTTTTTCCCGTAATTGATTAATAAATATACAGGTAGTATTTGTTTTACTAATTGTAGATGTTAATTTTCGCAATGCTTGAGACATCAATCTGGCCTGCAATCCCATTTTAGAATCCCCCATTTCACCTTCAATTTCTGCTCTTGGGGTTAAAGCTGCCACTGAGTCTATTACAATAATATCAATGGCGCCAGATCTAATTAAATGATCAGTAATCTCAAGAGCCTGTTCTCCATTATCAGGTTGGGAAATAAATAAATTCTCAATATCAACACCTAATTTTTCAGCATAAAAACGGTCGAATGCATGCTCTGCATCAATAAAAGCAGCAATACCTCCAGCAGCCTGAGCACTAGCAATAGCATGAATGGCTAATGTTGTTTTACCAGAAGATTCAGGGCCATAAATTTCAATTACCCTTCCGCGTGGATAACCTCCAATGCCTAGCGCTATATCAAGTGCCAGTGAGCCTGAAGGTATAGATGGCACGTCTACAACGGCATTATCGCCTAACTTCATTATAGTTCCTTTTCCATAACCTTTCTCTATCTTATCAAGAGTAAGTTGTAAGGCTTTTAGTTTTTCTTTGTTGACTTCAGTTTTTTGTTTACTTTGTTTGTCTTGATTGTTTTCTTTATCCATGTATTTTGGTTTTAAATTATTTACCTAAATCATCTAAAATTTGTTTGGTATGATCTTTAGTGTCAACTTTTTCAATTATTTTTTCAATTTCACCTTCTTCAGAAATAATAAACGTTTTCCGTAAAATCCCCTCATAGCTTTTCCCGTACATTTTCTTTTGTCCCCAAGCTTCATAATCTTTAAGCACTTTCTTATCAGTATCAGGAATTAACGGAAATGGTAATTCATATTTATTAATAAATTTTTCATGCGATTTATCGCTATCGGCACTAACTCCTATTATTGCAAAACCTTTATTTAACAAAACAGCATAATTATCTCTTAAATTACATGCTTCGGCTGTACATCCCAGAGTATTATCCCTGGGATAAAAATACAATATTACTTTTTTACCTTTAAATATTTCCAGACTTATTTTATTGCCTTTCGAATCAAATGCATTAATTGAAGGCGCTTTATCACCAACTTTTAAATTTGACATACTTCATATATTTTAGGTTAATAAAATTACAAAGATTAATGAAACAACCTATGTATTTACTTTAAACTTTATTAACATAAAATTATAACATTTGTTTTCATTTAATTTATCAACAAAATTTAGTCAATAACTCGAAATAATTTAACTTGCCCAATTCAAATAAATGTTATTAATTTATTTAGAATCTTATAATTATAATTATGGCACATCAAAAAAATATTTTAATAATAAAGCTTTTAATAATTTCCCTATTAGTATTCAATTATATCAATATCTCTGCTCAAGAAACAACCATTGAAAAAACTTCCAATAAGGAAATAGCATTAAAATTATTTACAGATAAAAAGTACGATCTGGCATTTTCTTATTATGCAGAATTATTAAAAAAATACCCAAAAGATCCTAATTATAGTTATTATTATGGGATTTGTTTGCTTGAAACAGGCAATATAGAAGAGTCTATTGATTTTTTAAGATACGCGTCAACACAAAATGTACCAACTGAAGTGTATTTTTATTTAGGAAAAGCATATCATTTGGATTATCAATTTTTAAAAGCCATTCAATTTTATAAAAGATTTCAATTCAATGTCAGCACTGATAAAGTAAAAGCGTATGATATTGAAAGGCTTGTAAATATGTGTTATAATGGAGTTTATATTCTTAAATACATTCCTGAAATAGAAGTTGTTAGTAAAGAACAAGTTTATGCTGAGAATTTTCAAAATTCATACGATTTAAACGAAATTGGTGGTAAATTAATTGATAAACCTTCAAAACTTAAATCAATAAAAGAAATTGAGTTAGATGAAAAATCAATCATGTTTGTACCAAATCTAATTGAAGATAATGATGTTCTTTACTTTTCTGGAATAAATGAAAACGGAGAAAATGGAAAAGATATCTTTTTAATTCGGAAAGTTGGACAGGGAAAGTGGTCAACACCAGAAAATCTTGGCGATATTGTAAATACTCCTTATGATGAAGAATTTCCTTATATGGACCCGGAGACAAAAGTATTATATTTTTGTTCGAAAGGGCATTATAGTATCGGTGGTTATGATATTTATAAAACCTCTTATAGTGAAGAAACCAATACCTGGTCACCTCCTGAAAATCTTGATTTTCCTATAAATTCACCTTTTGATGATATGTTGTTTATTCCTGACACCTATAATAATTATGCTGTATTTTGCTCAAATAGAAACTCAGAAACGGGTGAGATGGAAAAATATAAAATTAGAATTCTCGATTTAAGGGAACAAAAGGAAGTGACTGATCATGAATTAATTAAAGAATTGGCAGAACTAAATCCAAAAATTTTACCTAAACGAAAACCTGATACCTTAATTACAAGCCATTATGAAATTGAAACCAGTCCTGACACAATTTTACAACCTGAAATAAGTGCAGAGATTGAAAAAATAGAAGCCCATTATCAACTATTATTAAATAAAGCTCTTCAGTTACAATATAAAATTGATTCACTCGAAATAGAGAATAAAACTATTAAAAAGCTAATTCTTGAAAATCGTTCCGATCAGGAAAAGAATCAATATCGAAAAAATCTTGAAACAAATTCAAATCAAATAAAAAGTCTACAAGAATTAGCCAATGAACAATTTAAAAAAATAAAAGAAAAAGAAACCAATTTTATTTTAAAATATATCGATCATTATACCATTGCTGACAAACCTAAAAAAGCAAAAATTGAAG
>CAZBZX010000008.1:0-28518 GCA_964496465.1 uncultured Bacteroidales bacterium | reverse complement strand
AAAGGTTGTTCGGAGCTTTTTTTATGTAAATTTGTCATGTAACCATTATTTTTTTTACTTATGAATTTCATACTTTTTGATGACCATAGCTGGGAAAATCTCTTACCACTGACATACACACGTCCAACAGCCGAACTTCGAATAGGGATATTAAAAATCAGAGAAAAATGGGAAAGATATTTAAACAGCTCAATTTCATTTAAAACCCAAGATTATCTTTCAAAAAAATATTGTGAAACTATTACCGAAGACAATCTGCTGATAAACGGTTCAGTTATTCCAACTAATAACCTTATTGAAAAGATCCTTCAGCTTGAGATAAATCAAAAATTAACAACTGGAAATGACCTGATTGCCATCCGTCTATCAAAAAAAGATACTGAGAATTTTAATTATAAAAACATTAATTTAAAAACAAGATCAGAAACTCATCCTGATTTTTTGAAAATAAATTATCCATGGGAACTCTTTAAAAATAACGGAATTGAAATTGAAAATGATTTTAAGTTAATTACACATAATAGAAAGTCTGAGAAATTAAGTGACACAAATAATATTATAAATGAAAAAAATATCTTCATTGAAAAAGGTGCATCACTTGAATTTGTAACATTAAATGCCAAAAACGGACCCATTTACATCGGAAAAGAAGCTGAAATTATGGAAGGAGCTGTTATTCGCGGTCCATTCGCTATTTGCGAAAATTCTGCTGTAAAACTTTCAGCAAAAATTTATGGCCCAACAACAATTGGTCCTTATTCAAAAGTAGGTGGCGAAATCAATAATTCAATCATTTTAGGTTATTCAAACAAAGCACATGATGGTTTTATAGGTAATTCTGTGATTGGAGAGTGGTGCAATCTTGGAGCTGATACAAATAATTCTAATTTAAAAAATAATTATGCTGAAGTACGTATTTGGAATTATCCCAAACAAAAATTTATAAAAACAGGTCTTCAATTTTGTGGATTAATTATGGGAGATCATTCAAAATGTGCAATAAATACCATGTTTAATACTGGTACTGTTGTCGGTGTAAACGCAAATATTTTTGGAGCGGGATTTCCAAGAAACTTTATACCTTCATTTTCTTGGGGAGGATCGCATGGTTATAAAGATTACGCATTAAAAAAGGCTTTCGAAGTAGCTAAAAAAGTAATGGAAAGAAGAAATATTCAACTTGATGAAGTTGAAAAAAAGATATTAACACATATTTATAATGAAACTGAGAAATTCAGAAAGCACATTTAAAAACTTTTAGCCCATAATTACGTTTTATAGTATATCTCCTTTTTTTTGGCATAACTATTGTCATAAGAGGATTTTAATTACTAAATTTATCTAACTGACAATTTGACTTGTAAACGGATTAATTGAGGATGATTATGAATGACGGCTCGGCACATAGAAATAAAGGTATTATACTGACAGCAAATTACGATGATGATACAGAATTTATTCCATTAATATCTGATGAAGATGAAGATGTATTGAGAAAAGTTAATATTCCTGAAACACTTCCTATTTTACCATTACGAAATACTGTATTGTTTCCTGGTGTAGTTATTCCAATTACTGTAGGTAGAAGTAAATCGCTTAAGCTTGTAAAAGAAATTTATAAAAAAGAAAAAATATTAGGAGTTATCGCCCAAAAATCATCTGATATTGATGATCCAGATATTGAAGATTTATATAAAATTGGAACCGTTGCTCAAATACTTAAAATACTTGAAATGCCAGATGGTTCAACATCTGTTATTATTCAAGGGAAAAAAAGGTTCGAAATTGAAGAAATTGCTAAAAAAGAGCCATATATCTCAGCCCATGTTATAGGATTAGAGGATGTAAAACCGATAACCAATAAGAGAGAATTTGAAGCAATTGTTGGCTCTTTAAAAGATCTGTCAATTAAAATAATTAAATTATCATCTAATATACCACCTGAAGCATCATTTGCTGTTAAAAATATTGAGAGTTCAACATTCCTGATCAATTTTATCTGTTCTAATGCTGAATTAGAGACAAGAGAAAAACAAAAATTTTTAGAATTTAACGACTTAAGAGAAAGAGGAATAAAACTTCTTGAACATTTAACAAAAGAAGTTCAGATGCTGGAATTAAAAAGTGATATTCAATCAAAAGTAAAACTTGATATCGACCAGCAACAGCGAGAGTATATGCTTCATCAGCAAATGAAAACAATACAGGATGAGCTTGGTGGCAATCCTGTTGAAAAAGAAATTGCTGAACTGAAAGAAAAAGGAAAAAAGAAAAAATGGACTAAAGAAGTTGCTGAGCTTTTTGAAAAAGAAGTTGATAAAATGTATCGACTTAACCCGGCTACAGGTGAATATTCGGTTCAATATAATTATGTATCAGTATTACTTGAGCTACCATGGAACGAATACACGAAAGATAATTTTAATTTAAAAAGAGCACAGCGAATTCTTGATGAAGATCATTTTGGGTTGGACAAAGTAAAAGAGCGAATATTAGAACATTTGGCAGTTCTAAAATTAAAAGGTGATATGAAATCACCAATTATTTGTCTTTATGGCCCTCCAGGTGTTGGGAAAACCTCTTTGGGTAAATCAGTGGCAAGGGCACTGGATAGAAATTATGCTCGAATGTCGTTGGGTGGTTTACATGACGAGGCAGAAATTCGTGGCCATAGAAAAACCTATATTGGGGCTATGCCAGGCAGAATAATTCAAAATATTAAAAAATCTAAATCTGCAAACCCTGTTTATATCCTTGATGAGATTGATAAAATTGGGAATGACTTTAGAGGAGACCCATCTTCAGCACTTCTTGAAGTGCTTGATCCGGAGCAGAATAGCGCTTTTCATGATAATTTTCTGGAAATAGATTTTGACCTTTCAAAGGTATTATTCATTGCTACAGCAAATACATTAAATTCAATAAATCCTGCTTTACGGGATAGGATGGAAACCATAAATATTAGCGGGTACATTATTGAAGAAAAAATTGAAATTGCCAAAAGACATTTAATTCCAAAACAATTGGAAAATCATGGAATTAGTAAAGACGTTATTTCATTCTCTAAAAAAGTTATTGAATACCTGGTAGAAAAATATACCCGGGAATCAGGAGTAAGAGAATTGGATAAACGAATTGCCAAGGTAATCAGGGTAATTACAAAAAAATTAGCTTTTGAAGAAAAAATAAATAAAAACCTTTCTATAAAGGACATTCAGGAAATATTAGGACCCCAAATATATTTTAAGGATAAATACCAGGGAAATGAATATGCTGGTGTTGTTACCGGATTAGCATGGACTGCGGTTGGTGGAGATATACTTTATGTTGAAACAAGTTTAAGCAAAGGGAAAGGCAAGCTTACATTAACCGGTAACTTAGGTGATGTAATGAAAGAATCAGCAACCATTGCACTTGAATATATTAAATCGAATGCTGAAAAATTAGGCATTAATCCTGATATTTTCGATAACTGGAATTTACATATTCACGTACCTGAAGGTGCTATTCCAAAAGACGGGCCATCGGCAGGAATTACCATGGCAACTTCTATTGCATCTGCCATTACACAGCGTAAAGTAAGAAAAAGTTTAGCGATGACCGGTGAAATAACATTGCGTGGCAAAGTACTGCCAGTTGGCGGAATTAAAGAAAAAATTTTAGCAGCAAAAAGAGCAGGAATAACTGATATTATTTTATCAAAAGAAAATTTGAAAGACATACACCAAATAAAAGACATTTATATAAAAGGAGTAACATTTCATTATGTATCAGATATAATTGAAGTACTGGAATTCAGCCTTTTAAAAGAAAAAGTAGAAAAGCCGCTTAAAATTGCATAACCAACCTAACGTTTTAAAAAACAATAACCGCTGAGACACAAAGACGCAAAGCTAAATATTATACTCTGCTGCGACTTTGCGGCTTTGCGGTTGATATAATTCTTTTTGAAAGTATTTAGTCCTAATCAATAGCAATCATTCGTTTTATTATTGAATAATCACTTGTTTTCATTTCGTATAGATACATTCCTTTTGGAAGCTTAGTATTATTATCATCCGTTAAGTCCCAGCTAATAACATGGTAACCCGGCTTAAACGCATAATTAACCAATGTTTTTACTTTATTTCCCATCACATCATATATATCAATTGTTACAACCTCATCTTTTGACAAGCTGAATTCAATATTTGTTTCATCAACAAATGGATTTGGGAAGTTTGAACCTAACTTGGTTTCAAAATTATTAATCCTATTAACTTGTGTTGTGGAGGATAAAACTTCCAGATTGGCAACAGTTGTCCCATTTGATATAAATCTATCCGGATAATCTTTTAAAAATACGGCTTTAATATTTGAATATTCTTTACTTTCACTGGCATCATAAACATTAAATGTAATAGGATTTCCATTTATAAATCCATCAGAAATTTCTGTACCTATGTCGTCTAGCGTTGCTGAAAGAGCAATATAGTTTTTTGTAATATCAGTAATTTTACAAATCCCAACACAATTAATTCCATCAAATACAGCAATTTCATCACCAAATTCTAATTGTTTCCCATCAATTGTAGCTGAAGAAATATAAATATTCATATGATCCAGTCCATTGCCAATCCATGACGGTTTAAAATAGGAAACCGTTTCATCATAACCTTTGGCAACAGATTGCGATTTAAAATATGAATAGTTTATTTCAATGCTAGCATCCCAGTTCATTTTTACTTTATAGCCCTCACCTGGTTCCAGGTTACCAATATTATTAACCCAACCAATTGGTTGAATATATTCATAAGCATTGCCTGATTCATCTTGTAACTTATTAAATCTATTATTATTAACTATATCAATCAGAACATCCTCGGCGGATTGACTTTGCTCTGAAGGAAATCCCATGATATTCCATCCGGCAATTAAATTGATGTTATATGGAAGTTTAATCCTTCTTCCATCAACATTTAATGATGTGTCTTTATTTACATTCAACTTATAACCTTCTGATGAAATCACTGGTCCAATATTATTTACCCAGGCTGTGTCTATTTTTTCAATTGCTGATCCTTCCTCATCCTGCACTTTTAAAAGGATCTTCCTGTCAATTAAGGGTTGAACAATATCATACAAAGAAGTATCTATAGGTTCGATATTAAATGAAATAATATTCCATCCGGTTGATAATATTATCTCCTGGTTTATAATCTCACGAAATATAAATTCAACAACATTTGTTAAACTCCAAATTCCATATTCATCCTTTGCTCTAATAAATAAATTATGAACTGAATGTTCGTCAGCTGAATCAATCGAAATAGAAATTGTTGTGTCTATAAGATTAGTCGAATCAATTGCTATTTTTTGGCCATTCCCATAACCTGGATCAACATCAACAAAATATTCTAATTCAATTATTTTAGGTATTCCAGTCTGGGATTCTATTACCAAAAATGGTCGGGTTAATGTATGACAATATATCCCATTTTCATCCATTGCACGTATAAACAAAGAATGAAATCCATTTTCAAGGTCAGTTAGATCTATTATTGTAGAAATAGTCAACATACTATCAGGTGTAAATGGTATTGCAGTTCCATTTCCTAAACCCGGATCACTATCAAAAAAATATTCGATATATGTAATATCTGGTTCTGGTGTTAAAGTAATAGCCGAGAATTGCCAAAAGTTTGTTAAGCTCCAATTATTTAGATCGTCCTTTCCACGAACATACATTGTATGGGTTCCATTACTCAAACCAGATATATCAATTATTATATTAGTATCCAGGTATGCTGTAGAATCAACGTTTATTTTAGCTCCAAGTCCAAGTCCCGGATCACTATCGAAATAGTATTCCATTTCTGTTATTCTCGGATTTGAAATCCCAAGCACTAATACTTTCCTACTAAACGTCTGGCTCCAGTTATCATAATCATCTTTTGCCCGAACATATATAGTATGAACTCCTATACTCAGGGCCGACAGGTCAATTACGATATTTGTATCAAAATAGTCCAATGTATCAAGGTATTGAACATATCCTTGTCCAAACCCCGGATCAACATCAAAAAAATACTCTAATTCAGTAATATTTGGAAAAGGTAGCGATTCCAATATTAATAGGGGCCTTCGAAATGTTAAACTCACTTCACCATATTCATCCTGTGCCCGCACAAATAAAGAATGATAACCTTCAGGTAAACCATTAATATCAATCACTTCATTAATAGTAACAGAAGAGTCTGATGTTATGCTGAGTGGGATCCCATTTCCTAATCCAGGATCAACATCAAAAAAATACTCCACCCTAATGATATCAGGAATCTGAGCTATACCATATAAATATATAACTGAAAGGAATAATACTATAACTATCCTTCGCATAATTTTTTATATATTTATTTATTTGACTTTATTCGTATAGTCACTGGCAAACCTGTTGCTGTTGAAGCAGAACTCGGGGCACTAAAATAATATATTGCTGGGATAGGTGGTATCCCTGATAAAACATAAGGATCAATACCTCCAAACATGCCGCAATCATCACCACTTGTTCCATAGCCTATTGCTGGACCTCCAATTGCTAATTTCCATTGTGCATCTGTTGAACCAGTACCTTCAAAAACAGTGGCCATATCAACACCCTGCATATTTGAGTCAACAGGAAATTGAGTAGAATTACATATATTCTTTAGATATGTACAATTTACGTTTTCAAGCAAATCACCATCACGTAAAATATTATTTGAAAGGTTTGAATTTCTTAGATATAAATCCCCATATATTACATTCTGAGAAATTATAGCAGTGGAAGTTCCTTCAATATCGAATGCGGCATAGCTTAAAGAGCTAGTACTAATGTAATTATTTTGTATCAATATGTTGCTTAGACCAGTACCAATTTCAATTGCATCTGAACCTGCAGTAAGCCCGATGTAATTTTGCAAAAGCATAACATTATTCGCGAATATATCAACACCATAATATTCAACATAACATCTTTTAATTATTACTGCATTAGCATAAATTCTAATTCTGTAATCAATAAATATTCCCATCATTATACTTGAATCTGAACCTGCATCAAAATACGCTTCTTCTAACCAAGCTGTAGATAAGTTAGCCTGCGTTTCAGGATTTTCACTTAAAAAATATCCAGGACCTATAATTACCAATTTTTTATTAAAAGTAACATCTCCATAAGTTACCGTTGAACCTTCAATAAGAAGCGTATCCCCATTTAGAACACTAGCATTATCATTAGCTAACTGCGGAGTAGTAAAATCAGGATCTGAACCGGCTTTGTTATTTATCCGCCATTTTGTTGCATTTGCTGATATTGATGCAAATGCAATTAATATGATTAAAGCAATTGCTTTAAAATTTTGATTTTTCATGAGGTTATAATTTTAAGTTTAATATTTTTTATTTTTTAAGAGATACCAATTTACAATAATATTTGTAAATTATCAAACCTGATTTATAATTTTGACGTTTAGTAATAATGCATAAATATTATTAAATCAGTTTATTAATATAATATGATAAATAATATATATTCATGGTTTAAAATTATTAGAATAATACAAATCAAGTCAATTATTAGTTTATTTACCGATAAAAACTTTTAACTTACCTATTTTCTATTCGTAAGATTTGGTTTTCAATTTATTTTTGACCTAGTTTTAATGTTTAATTTTAAAAATTATGAAAATGGGTGCAGGTATTTTTTGGGGAATTATACTTATTCTAATTGGCCTTGGTATAGTAATCAGGGTGGTTTTTAATATTGATTTCCCGGTATTTAAAATTTTATTCGCTCTATTCTTTATTTATATAGGGCTAAGAATAATGTTCGGTAGTTTTGGACTTTTCCACTTTAACGTTGATAAAAACGATGTGGTTTTTAATGAAAAGCATATCGAGGCAAATATTGGAGAGGATGAGTATAACGTGATCTTTGGAAAAGGAGTATTCGACTTCAGGGATGTTGATTTATCAAACGGTCCAGTTAAGTTTAAAGTAAATACCATTTTTGGGGCATCAGAAATTAAGGTTAATAAGGACATGCCTTTAAAAATTGTTGCTGATGCGGTATTTGCAGGTGCTGAATTGCCTGAAGGCAATACAGCGGTTTTTGGAACAAATTCGTATACCAATGAAAGCTTTTCTGAAGATTCGAGTTACCTCTATTTAAAAATTGATGTGGTTTTTGGTGGGGTTGAGGTAAGATCTTATTAGGAATTTTTAAATTAGTATTTCGAAATTATACCTGCCTGTTATTTCTATAAATTGACAGGCAGGTTTTAATATTTATTTCCTTTCACAATCTTTTCAGTAAAACATAGAAATAAAGGCAATTCGAGTTTTCTTAAAATCTACCTGGATTAAAAAAGTATTGGATTACTGCATGGCATGAAAATTTTTATAATTTAGCAGTAAATATAAAATTCTCTATTGCATGGAATACCTAAAAATAATAACTCTTATAATAGCCTACTCATTCGGTATTGCTACCTTAATTGTTCAGATTATTTGTTATATTAAAGATATAGAGTATAAAGAGACCATTTTACTTACTTTGGCATTTCTGGCTGTAATTATATCAACTACTATCCGCAATATTATTATGTTTGAAAACATTTATCTCATTAATATACAAAAGTTGATTTCGTCAGTATTAATTGTACTTCTGGCAATCGCGATTCCAATTAATATTCATAAAGAAAAAAAAGTCAAAAATCTGAAAATAAAAAACCAAATTTTATTTATTATAGGTGTATTAATCAGTTTATTCTTTATCATTTTTTATAATAAAAACAGCATTAATTCCATTTACATAATTTCAGGCTTGTTTTTATTTATATCGGTTATTTATTCGATGTTTTCAATATTGATTCTTAAACCAGCATCATCATACTCACAAGATAAAACAGAAAAATTAACAGCTATCATAATAATTACATCTATGGTTGGAACGTTACTATTTATTACCGTTTTTTCTATACAAAACTTTATTGAGGTTGCCGATCATTATGGAGCTTATATATTATCAATTATTTGCATTATACTTACACTTACAAAATTACCTAATGATATAAAAAGGCTTTCAAAATTCAACCTTCCACAAAAGATTGAGGTTGATCAATTAATAAAATTCAATATAAGTCAGCGCGAAAAGGAAGTGTTGTTATTACTTATTCAAGGAAAAGCGTATAAAGAAATTGGTAATGAATTGTTTATCTCTCTTCCTACAGTAAAAACTCATGTATCAAATATTTACGAAAAACTTAATGTGCGCAATCGCCTGGAATTGTCTAATCTAGTAAAACAATTATAAGTATTTATTCTTCTCATACTTTAGTATGAATTCAATGATTAATATCAGAATCATACTAAATCCTGATTGTGCAGTCCATCGAAAGTTGATTTCTTTACCAGCTAAACATTTGAATTATTAACCTTTAATATTTTATAAGATGAAATCAATTTGCAGTTTATTTTTAATATTAAGTATTATGGCTCCATATTTAAAGTCTCAGGAAAAGTTGGATATAACCAAACATAAAATTCTTACATCTTTTGAAAAACAAGTAAGAAAAAACAAAAATATGAATACTGGATTATTATTAATTCATTCCGATTCTTTAAATATTCATTGGAAAACAGCAACACATCATAATCCTTCAGTTGTATCACATCCAGACCAACCTTATCATTTTGCTAGCATTGGTAAAACAATGACATCAATTACAATATCGATTTTATATGAAAAAGGACAAATCGATTTTGATGATCTGATTTACCAATATCTTGATGAAAAAATTATGAAAAATTTACATATATATAAAGGAGCAGATTATTCAAAGGTGATAAAGGTTAAACATTTACTTAATCACACTTCAGGGTTAGCTGACTCTTATTTGGATAAAAACAAGTCTGGAATAAGTTTGATTGATTTAATGATAAACGATCCAAATCGTTTTTGGACTCCAATAGAAACAATTAACTGGGCAAAACAACAACTAAAACCAAAGTTCAAACCAGATGAAGGATGTCATTATTCTGATGTGAATTATGAATTACTGGGATTGATCATTGAAAAAATAACTGGGATGCCCCTTCATGAAGTATATCACAAATATATTTTTGAACCGTTAAATATGGATCAAACTTATGTGATTTTATATTCTGAACCTAAAAGTAAAAGTGAATATCCATTAGTTAGTTTTTATTATAAAAGTATTAACCTAATTGAAGCTAAAAGCATAAGTCTTGGTTATGCCAGTGGTTCTGTTGTTTCTACATCAGAAGATATGCATAAGTTCATTAAATCGATTGCTGCACATGAAATTATAAGTAAAGAAACCTTTATTAAAATGGGCGATTGGGCTAAAATGGGACCCGGAGGGCATTACTATGGATATGGTTTAATGAATTTCAGATTTATAATGCAGCCAAAAAAATATGAAATTTGGGGAAATTCCGGATCAATTGGCGCTATTATGTATTATAATCCAGCTATGGATATTTATGTAATAGGTAGTTTTAACAAGCTTAATTATACTGTCCAACCAATCCTATTTATTGTTAAAACCTTAAAAAAAATAAATAAGGTTATTTAATCTGGATTAAAAGTCAAAATTAAATTTAAACCTTAAATTTGCAGGCCTAACAACTAAAATAAAATGAAAGCGGTAGTATTAACAAAAACAGGAAATTCTGAAAAAGCATTTGAAATACGTGATGTAGATCAACCAAAACCTAAATCTGGTGAAGTATTAATAAAAGTTGAAGGTTTTGGTCTTAATTTCGCTGATGTAATGGCCAGGTTGGGATTGTACAAAGCAGCACCTCCCCTTCCCTCAATTTTAGGTTATGATGTTGTTGGAACTGTTGTAGAACTTGGACAAGGCGTTTCAAATTTAAAAGTTGGTCAACGAGTCCTAGCATTAACCCGTTTTGGGGGATATGCCGAATATGCTGTTACTGATGCAAAAGGTGTAATCCCTATTTCAGATCATATGCCAGTCGGGGAAGCCGTAGCTATGGCTACACAATATTGTACTGCTTATTATTGTACACATGAAGTAATGAACCTTCACAAAGGTGATCATGTTTTAATTCATGCTGCAGCTGGTGGTGTTGGAATAGGATTGGTACAATTAGCAAAATACAAAGGTTGCAAAACATTTGGAACAGCTTCAACAAAAAAAATCGATTTTTTAAAAGAACAAGGCGTTGATTATCCCATAGATTATACTAAAAAGGATTTCGAAAAAGTTATTATTGAAAAAATTGGTGAAAAAAAACTGGATGCAGTATTTGACAGTATTGGAGGAAAATCGGTAAAAAAGGGGTTTAATCTCTTAGGTACAACAGGAAGAATAGTTTGCTATGGAGCATCAACCATGTCGGATACAAAAGGAAATATTTTTAAAAAGTTAAAAATTGCCAGGGGGTTTGGCAAATATTCACCTATTAGTTTAATAGGAGGATCGAAAAGCGTAATTGGAGTAAATATGTTGCCTATTGCTGATAATAAACCTGATATTTATCAAAGCTGTTTGCATAATTTAATGGATTTATATAATCAAAAAATAATTAAGCCTTATGTTGGAGGTGATTTTAAAGTTAATGATATAGCAAAAGCTCATCAATTTCTAGAAAGCAGGGATTCAATTGGGAAGATAGTGGTGAAGTGGTAATATATTATCAACATCAACTTTACAGCTTTAGAATTCGAAATATAAAATTGCCCTAATTAATCTATAATCAATCATATAATATCATCCTTATAAATTCAATTCCATAACCTGGTTTTTCAAATAATTGGCCATTTCGTCCAGATCACTTGATATATTTGAAATTTCTTTAGATATGGTTGAATGTAAACTGGAAGTTTTAAAAAATTCTTTTAAAGATGAATTAATGCTTTCCATAGAATTTCTTTGTTCAACATTAGCCTGGGATATTTCCCGAATTAAAAGGGCTGATTTTTCTATTTCAGGAATAAAATTAATTAATAGTTTTCCTGCTTCTTCAGTAGCAAAAGCTCCCTTTTTTGCAGATTCAACAATTTCCAATGAGGCTATTTTACTAATTTCTGCTAATTTTCTAACTTCTTCGGCAACCACAGCAAAACCTTTTCCATGCTCTCCAGCCCGGGCAGCCTCAATAGAAGCATTTAAGGATAACATATTAGTCCGGCGAAAAATATCATTTAAAATTTCGATTTTTTCTGAAATTGATTTGATTTCAATTATATTTTGTTCCGTTGAAACTTTAATTTTTTCTAACTGAGATACTGTTTTTTCTGTTATTTCATCAGTTATTCGGGCATTGTCGGTATTTCTTTTAATATGGTTTGTTACTTCCTCAACTTTTATTTCTATCTTTCTGGCCGTTTCATTTTGATTATCCGCTCCATTAGCCAAAATTCCCGATTTCATATTTAAAACATCCCCGGTTTCAGCTATTTTTTTACTATTCTCTTTTATCATCTTAATCATTTGCTTTAATTTAAAGGTCCTGTTTTCCACAGCATCCTGCAATATGGTTTGTTGCATTTTTAAACCTCTTACTCTTAACAAATAAATAAAAGATAATAACATTGCAATTAGAATTACAACTGATATTTTAAACCACATGGTTCCCCACCATGGTGGTAAAATAGTAATATACAATACCTTTTCGTCCTTACTCCATATACCATCGCTGTTAGATCCTTTTACACGAAAAGTGTAATCACCAGCTTCGAGGTTCATGTATGAAACTACTCGGTTCGAAGCATCCGTATTTATCCATGAATTATCAAATCCTTCGAGAATATATGAGTATTGATTACGCATTGGCGAAATGAAATGCAAAGCCGAAAATTCAATTGAAAACACATTCTCTTTATACGTAAGGGTGATCTCATCTATATCCGATAAAGCTTTATTTAAAATTCTCCGTCCATTTATTGTGTCTTTCGGACTAATTGATTTTCCGAATAACCTGAAGTCAGAAAATATTATTTTAGGGGGAATAAGATTATCAATTATTTGATCCGGTTTAAACATGTTAAATCCGTTATTTCCACCAAAAAGTATATCACCTGATCTTGTTTTTAATAATGAAGTGTAGTTGAATTCATTCCCCTGAAGGCCGTCGTTAATGTCATAATTTTTAAAAGTCATTTTTTCTTTATTACAACAAGAAATACCCTTGTTTGTGCTTATCCATAAACCTCCATCTTCATCTTCAATTATACCGTTTATTACGTTATTTGGCAATCCATTAGTTATCCGATATACAGTAAAATTATTATCCGTTTTATTAAATTTACATAATCCATCGGCTGTCCCAATCCATAATATTTTATCACTATCTTCAAATATTGATCTGATATCGTCATTACTAATGCTATGAATATTATTAGAATTATAATTGTAACGAACAAAATAATTCCTTCTATAATCAAACAGATTTAATCCTCCACCTTCCGTTCCTATCCAAATATTTCCCTCGCTATCTTCAAAAATTGTTTTAATACTATTACTGCTAATACTTTTTGTATTGTTTTCTTCCTTAACAAAATGAGTAAATCTATTATTTTTTCTGTCAAGCAAATCCAGTCCGCCACCCATTAAGCCAACCCATAAATTCTCCTTTGAATCTTCAAAAATTACCCAAACATTGTTATGACCAATACTTGTTTTATCCCTAGGATCATTCATGTAATGAGTAAAAGTACCTTTAGATTTATTAAAAAGATTCAACCCTTTTGCATAAGTGCCAATCCATAAATTACCCCTGCTATCTTCAAATATTGATTTCACAACATCACTGCTTAGGCTTTTCGGATCAAGAGGATCGTGTTTAAAATAGCTGAACTCACCATTCTTAGGATTAAATAAATTTAAACCACCACCATCGGTCCCAATCCAGATTTTTCCTTCCTTATCCTGGAATATTGCTAAAACCGAATTAAAACTCAAGCTGCTTTTATCATTCGAATTATTTTTATAATGTGCGAACTTATATTTAAACGGATTGTAATAATTTACACCTCCACGAAATGTACCGATCCAGATTGTCCCGGAATTATCCTCAAAAATGTTATAAATAGCATTAGAACTTAAACTATGAACAATGTTAGGATCACTTTTTATATACTTAAATTCATCAAAAACTGGATTATAAATATTCACCCCGCCACCATCTGTTCCAATCCAGATATTTCCTTCTTTATCTTCATAAAAAGACGATACCATATTGCTGGTTAATTCATGGCCAGAAAGCTTATATTCATAATGCCAAAACTTTTCACTTTTTTTATCAAATTTATATGCCCCCTCTCCATTAGTCCCAACCCAAATATTTTTCAAATGATCTTTATATAATGAAATCCCAAATGAACCCCTGATAGCTGTGTAACTATTGTTATAAATAAAATGCCTAAATCCTTTTTCATTATAATCCAATAAATCCAGAACGCCACTCTCCGAACCGATCCAATATATACCTAACGTATCTTCAATTATATCATAGACATAATCATCACTTATTGTATTAGGATCATTTTTATCATAACGGTAATGGATAAATCTGTTTTCGCGTTCCTGATAAAGATTTAATCCTCCCCCTAGTGTTCCGATCCAAACATTGTTTTGTTCATCAATTAAAATGGTCCTTATTGCATTACTTGATAATGAATTGCTGTTTCTGTCATGCATCATTCTTTTAAAAAAATCTTTGTCAGGATCATATATATTAATTCCCTGAGTACGCGTACCAATCCACAATCTACCCAAACTGTCTTCTACAATACAGGTTATTGTATTGCCACTAATTGAATATGGATCTTCAGAATTGTTTTTATATACTTTAATATTATAGCCATCATACCTATTAAGTCCGTCGATGGTAGCAAACCATAAAAACCCTTTTTTATCCTGGTATACATTATTAATGGTACTTTGTGACAATCCATCGTCGGTAGTAAGATGGTCAAATTGAATACTTACTTTTCCGGCATAAGTATCTTCGCAACAGAATTTAAATAATGTAATTAGTGTTAATATAACGAGTGCTTTTATTTGCATAACAGAATTTATCAATAAAAAACTTTATATTAAACAAATTAATGAACTCAACTAAAAAGATACGTTTATAAAAAATTAAATTACGAAAAATAAATAAGTAAACAAAGAATTACTTCTTATTTTATTTAGTCAAAAAGTAATTTGGCAGATCTATTAAT
Organism: uncultured Bacteroidales bacterium; assembly: GCA_964496465.1. Classification (GTDB taxonomy): domain Bacteria; phylum Bacteroidota; class Bacteroidia; order Bacteroidales; family CAYFUP01; genus CAZBZX01. The sequence goes on along the minus strand of CAZBZX010000008.1, from coordinate 13,277 downwards.
TTTTAGGAGTGATCAATATTATAATCAATTTTAAGTGTTTATATTATACTTCCTGTAAGTAGGATTAAATAGGATTTTATACTGGAAAAGAATAATAAAAAAGATCTTAAACTTGAATATTCTGAAAACAATTATAAAATTGTATATTAGTCATTGAATAAATTTAGACAAAAATGTATTAAACCATGAAAAAAAACAATATCGGATTATTAATCATTGCCAGCGCCATCATCTGGGCAGCTGTTATTATTGGTTGTGCTCTTCTTTTAAAAGATACTCCATATAAAGGAAAAATAAATTATATTCTTATTTGCGGATTAATAACACACTTATTATTTGTTTGGACTCCTTTAGGTAATCAATACAGAAATAAAGAAAAATAAAAAAATATAATCAACTCATTCAATGAAAAAAATTATACTTATTCTAGTAACAATAATTGCTGTTAGTTGCTCAAAAGAAAAATCTTACGATAACGATTCCCCGATAAAACAGGTCGGAATTAAAAATGTAATACTAACTGATAATTTCTGGCTACCAAGGATAAAACTCATTCAGGAAGTTACTATCCCTTTTGCCTTTAATAAATGTGAAGAAATGGGGCGTATGGAAAGTTTTTTAATCGCCGGAGGAGTAAAGAAAGGTAAAGTTTGTGGGAAAATGCCTTTCGATGATACCGATTTATATAAAACCATTGAGGGAGCAGCTTATTCATTAATCAGCAATCCTGATCCAAAACTAGATGCATATATCGACTCAGTAATTGACATAATTAAGATCGGACAGGAAGCTGACGGATACCTGACTACCTGGTTTACTATTGATCCAATGAATCCCCCTGCATGGTGGGTAAATCCATCGGGTAAAAGATGGCTAAATCCAGGAGGTCATGAATTATATAATAGTGGCCATTTATTTGAAGCTGCTGCTGCTCATTATTGGTCAACAGGAAAGAGAAATTTTCTTGATATTGCCTTAAAAAATGCTGATCTATTAGTTAAAGATTTTGGTCCGGGAAAATTAGAAATTCCTCCAGGTCATCAAATTGTAGAGACTGGATTGATTAAGTTATACCAGATAACCAATAAAAAAGAATATCTGGAATTAGCCAAGTTTTTCCTCGACCAAAGAGGAAAAGATACAACAATTAACCTGGGAGGTGCATATGCACAGGATCATATTCCGGTTATTGAACAGGATGAAGCTGTAGGGCATGCTGTTCGTGCCTTATATATGTATGCTGGGATGACAGATATTGCTGCCTTATATAATGATTCAGCCTATTTAAAGGCAATAAATAGATTATGGGATAATATATTATATAAAAAGATTTATGTGACAGGTGGACTTGGAGCCAGGCATGAGGGTGAAGCCTTTGGTGATAATTATGAATTACCTAATCTTACTGCTTATGGTGAAACATGTGCTGCCATTGGCAATGTTTACTGGAACCAAAAACTTTTTCTATTAACGGGCAATTCGAAATATATCGACGTGATTGAAAAAACATTATTTAACGGTTTAATTTCCGGAATATCGCTGGATGGAATAAAATTCTTTTATCCCAATCCATTAGAAAGTGATGGAAAATATGAATTTAACCAAGGCTCATGTACAAGGAAGCCCTGGTTCGATTGCACTTGCTGCCCTACAAATTTAATTCGTTTTATACCCTCTATTCCATCGCTTGTATATGCCACACATAAAGATAGTTTATTTGTAAATCTTTATATGTCAAATCAGTCTCGACTTACTGTTAATGGAACAATTGCAGAAGTAATCCAGGAAACTGAATATCCTAAAAATGGGACTATCCGAATCACTATAAATCCTGAAAAAAAGAAAAAATTTACTGTCAAATGTCGAATTCCTGGTTGGGTTCAGAATAAACCTTTTCCTGGTAATTTATATCAATATATAGTGGAAAATTCAGATGAGGTTCAATTAAAAATTAATGGTGAAGGGATAAATCCAATGATGCAAAATGGATATGTAGAAATAACAAAAAAATGGGAAAAGGGTGATCAAATAGAATTAATACTGCCAATGGAAATTCGAAAAGTTATTGCTGACGAGAAAGTTATTGAAGATCAAAATAAAGTAGCGTTGGAATATGGACCATTTGTTTATTGTGCAGAAGAAATTGATAACGAAAACTCATTTTATCAAATTACCATTTCAGATAGTCAGGAATTTAACGTTGTCGATAGGCCTGATATGCTTAATGGAATAAATGTGATCACTTCAAGCAGTAATAATATTTGGATCCCTTATTATGCTTGGTCGAACAGGGGAGTTGGTAAAATGAAAGTTTGGTTTCCAAGGGAAATGGAAAAATAAATCTATTTTCAAAAATAATCAAAAATTATAATTCCGTCCCTAGGGGACTTCATCAATTATAGTATCCTGTAATTACCATAATTTAGCGCCTATGGCGCTTATCAAAACAAATGATTAGTATAATAAGTTGGATATAAACATGCTATTTTTTATTTTTAATCCCATTAGGGATGAGATTATGGTAAAAATACAACGTTATAATTAATGATAAGTCCCATCGGGACGATATTAAAATGGCAAATACATATACGCAGATAAATATTCATATAGTATTTTCAGTTCAAGGCAGAGAAAACATCTTAATGTCAACTTTTCGTTCTGAATTATTTCAATATATTTCTGGAATACTTAAAAATTTCAATCAATTTCCACTTGCGGTAAACGGTTATAAAGACCATGTTCATATATTCTTCGAGATGTTACCAAAAATGGCTTTATCGGATATAATGAGAATTATAAAAACAAATTCATCTAAATGGATAAATGAAAACAAGTTTGTACCTGGAAAATTCTCATGGCAAAGCGGCTATGGCGCTTTTTCATATTCCAGATCACAACGAAATAATGTCATTCAATATATTATAAATCAGGAAGAACACCATAAAAAAACAACATTCAGAAAAGAATATCTTGGACTATTGAAAAAATTTGATATCGAATTTGATGATCAATATATCTTTGATTTTTATGAATGAAAATAATGTCGTCCCAATGGGACTTTCTAACCCTTTAGCTTTTTTTTACCATAATATCGCACCTATGGTGCTAAAAATAATTAGATTCCATATTATGCCTGGTCGAACAGGGGAGTTAGTAAAATGAAAGTTTGGTTTCCAAGAATTAACTAAATAAATATTAATGGTTTCTTAATATATTTCACGCAAAGTCCGCAAATAAAAATATAAAATCGCAAAGCTTTCTCTCGTAATAAAATCACTTTTGTGAGCTTTACGAAAAACTTAGCGCTTTTTGCGTGAAGCCTTTTTTAGATAGCTTCTATTATATTTAAAAAGTAAATAAACTACCCTACCAATAACTCTTTTACTTTCGCAGAAATGGTCTTACCATCTGCCTTTCCGGCTAATTGTTTTGTAGCTATTCCCATTACTTTGCCCATATCAGCTGGAGATGAGGCTCTGGTTTGCTCTATTATAGATTTTAAAATTTTATCCAATTCCTCATCGCTCATTTGTTCAGGTAAAAACTTTTCAATTACTTTTATCTCATCCAATTCTTTTTGGCATAGCTCCTCGCGTCCTTGATCTTTATAAATATCAGCAGAATCTTTCCGTTGTTTCACCAGTTTTTGCAATAACTTCATTTCAACATCTTCTGTTAAAACATCAGATCCGGCTTTTTCTGTTTTTGCTAGTAATATTGCAGATTTTACTGCTCGCAATGCTTCGAGGGTAATTTTGTCTTTAGCCCTCATGGCATTTTTTATTTCCTCGTTTATGGTTGTTTCCAGGCTCATGATAAATTTATTGATTTATTGATTTATTGAATTAATATTAAATTTAATCAAATGGATGGTAAAATTATAAAGTATATCTCTCAAAGCCAATATACAGTTGATTAATTATTTACTATTTAATCCACATTATCATGCAGAAAAGTATTATTATCGCTTAAGCGAACATCATTATTCTCATCATCTGATAGAGTATATCTTGAAATCTCGCTATCCTCTGAAGGTTTCAAGTCCTCTAACTGCATGTTTTTACGCTTATACGCAGGAATATTTTCCAGTTCATCAATATCATCTGATTTATTCGTCAGCTTATAATTTGCTGCTTTAATCCTTTCCCTGTTTTCTTTTATTTTTTGAATCCGATCAGCAGCTTTCTTCGGATCAATTGTTCCTGAGAAGTTATCTGTAGGTTGTTCATTATCGTAAAGAACATAGCGATTAGCGTTCTCGTTTTCAATATTGAATTCAATTACCCCTTGTTTCAAATCATAATCGCCATAAGTATTGTTTTTTGAAGTGCTCTTTACCTCGAAATCAGTCTTATCACTAACCTGGTAAGTTCGTAAATCATCTAATGAGATAACCTCTTTTTTTGTTTTCCTTGAATATAATTCTGGAATACTATTCGATTCAAAACCAGTTGCAATGATAGTGACACATATATTCTCTTCCAATTTATCATCCGAGCCAATACCCCATATTATATCCACATTTCTACCTACTTCAGCAGTTATAAAATCTGTTACTTCACCTACTTCATCCATACTCACTTCTTCACCACCTGATGTAATATTCAATAGAATGTTTGCAGCACCTTTAATATCATTGTTGTTTAACAATGGAGAAGCCAATGCCGTTTGAATAGCTTCTATTGCCCTGTTTTCGCCAGATGCTGTTCCAGAACCCAAAATTGCCACCCCACTATTGGTCATTACAGTTTGTACATCGGCAAAGTCAACATTTATATATCCAGGAACCGTTATTATTTCTGCGATTCCTTTTGCCGCAGAAGTTAAAATATTGTCAGCAATAGAAAAGGCTTCTGAAATTTTAAGGTTTCCATATATTTCGCGAAGTTTCTCATTGTTGATAACCAGTAAAGAATCTACATGTTTTTCCAATTCCGCAATTCCTTCAATCGCTTGATTGATACGCTTTTGCCCTTCAAACCGGAAAGGAATTGTAACAATGGCGACTGTTAAAATATTCATTTCTTTAGCTGCTTTGGCTATAACAGGAGCCGCTCCAGTTCCTGTACCTCCTCCCATCCCAGCTGTTATAAATACCATCTTTGTATTACTGGAAAATGCTTTAGTCACCTCATTCAGGTTCTCAATTGCAGCCTGTTTTCCAATTTCAGGCTTATTTCCTGCCCCTCGGCCTTCGGTTAAAGATTCACCAAGTTGGATCTTTACTGGTACCGGGCTGTTTGCAAGTGCCTGGGCATCGGTATTACAAATGATAAAATCAACATCCCGTATACCACGTGTAAACATATAATTTACAGCATTTCCTCCACCTCCACCAATTCCAACTACTTTGATTATTGATGAATTATTTACCGGTAAATCGAAGTTTATTATTTCTTCAACCATGATTATATATTTTTATTAAATAATTTTATATTTAGTTATTATTTTCATTCGCTAAAATATGCTTGTCCAAAGGAACTTTAATTAATAGCTGATTCCTGTTTTCAACTAAATTCAATTCTTTTTGAGATGAAATATTGGTAATTATATAAATATTTCCATTATATCTGAGACCCATTATTGATCGTTTTTTTATTAAGCTATTCATTTAATTTATATTATGTAAACAAATAATAAATCCTAATTTAATTGATGATCATTTTCATCAAAGATCTCAATTACTTTATCTTTCAAGACTTTTAGAATATTAGGTCTCATTTTTTCTTTGTTTTTATGATTAGCTTCTGAAACAATATCTTTAAAATCTTCTTCTTCAACCTCCTCTTTTTCTTTCTTATTACTCTGTTCTTTTCCTTCAAAGCCTTTTAATACCAATCCAACACTGGTTGCATACATAGGATGGTTTATTGAGTCATCGTATTCACCCGACAAATATTCATTCGGGAAACCAACCCTAACATCCATACCGGTTTTATATTTTACCAGCTGTGGCAGGTGTTTTAACAAGGAACCACCACCTGTTAAAACAATCCCTGCGCTCAGCTTATCAAGATAATTCGAATTTTCTATTTCGAAAATAACAGCATCTATAATTTCTTCCATCCTGGATTGAATAATATAAGCCAGATTTTTAAACGAAATTTCCTTTGGTTCCCTTCCGCTTATACCAGGAATAGTAACTACTTTATCTTCAGGAGCTATATCTCCAAGTGCTGATCCATATTGCACTTTTAAGGCTTCAGCCTGACGTTGCAGTATAGAACAACCTTCTTTAATATCATTAGTGATAACATTTCCACCAAATGGAACAACTGCTGTATGCCTGATTATATTATCATAATATACAGCAACATCAGTAGTTCCCCCGCCAATATCGACAAGAGCTACTCCGGCTTCTTTTTCATCAGCTGTTAACACTGCAGCTGAAGATGCCAGCGGTTCAAGGATAAGTTCATTAATTGATAAACCTACCCTGTTTATACATTTTTCAATATTTTTTGCTGACGCTACCTGTCCAATTACAATATGAAAGTTTGCCTCAATTCGTTTGCCAGACATGCCAATCGGATTTTTTACTCCAGCCTCATTATCAACGACAAAATTTTGAGGTAGTACATGAATTATCTCTTCTCCAACTTCAATAGGAATTTTATACATATCCTCAATTAATTCATCAATGTCTGATTTTGTAATTTCATGATCGTAAGAATCACGATTTATGTACCCCCTGTTCCGGATGCTTTTAATATGCTGACCGGCAATCCCAACGTATACATCAGATAATTTCTGACCAGTTGTTTTTTGTACATCATCAACTATTGTTGAAATGGCATTAACCGTTTCTTCAATATTTAAAACAACACCTCTCTTCACTCCTTTTGATGGAGTTTTAGACATGCCCAATATTTCTAAACGATTGTTTTCATTTTTCTTGCCAACGATAGCAACAATCTTTGTTGTTCCTATGTCAATGGCTGCTACTAAATTGTTTTTGTGGCTCATAATATTTATCTTTTAGTACAAATTACTTGATTTTCGTATTTTAAATTAATATAATGATATTTAATCCAGCTTTCTTTGCTGAATCCTTCTTTATAAACTGCTTTCAAATTTCTTAGCTTTTTCTCTAAATTATCGATATTACCAAGTAAAATGATATGCGAACCCACGCGCGGGATAAGTTCAAAATCATTATTACTTCTAACATAAATTTGCTCAATTTGCGAATTCCAGAATTCGTTATTTTTCAAATAATTGACTAAATCAAACAAATCAATAAGGCGTTGGTCTTTGTAAGAATAAATATCCTTAGATTTTTTATAATTTATATTGCCCGGTATATTCCCATTAGCTACAATAAGATGAGATGCATATTTAGTAGAAAGCGCCATAAATTTTCCTTTCTCATCAATATAATAGCTATCACCTTTTTTAGGGAAAATTCGTATAACAGGGTTTCTTTGGTCGATTAATACATTAATGCTGCCATCGACTGTTTTATATATATTTGATTTCTCAACCAAGGTTTGCTCTTCTATTTTCTCTTCCAAATCTTCAGTATTTATATATTTCATTTGTTTACCAATAATATTATTCGACGATTTGGTCAGAAAATTAACAATGTCTTTTTTATATATAAATGAATTCTCAGAACTGTCAAGAATAATTACATTAATATTTTTACAGACCAGTACAAAATACCTGTCTGATACAAATGAAAATGATACAATCAAAAATGCAATGATCAACACCCAAAATATTATTTTCTTAATCCTTTTCATTATTCGTTCACTACCAAATTTTAATTCTTATAATTTTTCATTAATAATTCCTTGATAGGTTGTACCAGTTGATCAATGTCTCCTGCCCCAAGCGTTAATAAAACTTCAAATTCCTTATCTTTTATCAGGTTTAACAATTCCTGTTTCTTACATAATATTTTTGCTGATTTGGAGATCTTAAGAAAAATAATCTCAGAGGTTACTCCTTCAATTGGCTCCTCCCTTGCCGGGTATATATCCAATAAAATTATTTCATCCAATAAATCAAGGCTTTCAGCAAATCCAGCAGCAAAATCTCTTGTTCTTGTAAATAAGTGAGGTTGAAATATGCCCGTTAATTTTTTACCAGGAAATAGTTCTTTTACAGAAGTTATAGTTGCTGAAAGTTCGCGGGGATGGTGCGCATAATCATCAATAAATACCAGTTTCTCAGTATTAATTTGATAATCAAACCGGCGTTTAACACCCGTAAATGTTTTTAACCCTTTCCTAATTTCTTCTTCATCAGCCCCTAATAATAAAGCAACAGCCGATGCTCCAATTGCATTTTCTAAATTCACCTTTCCAGGCAGACCTAATTCAATATCGGAGATAATTCCCTCATTTGAAATAATGTTGAAATAATATTTATGATTTATAATCTTAATATTCGTTGCATAAAAATCAGCCTTTTCATCTATTGAATATGAAAATGATTTTACTTGTGATTTTGTTTTGAGCTCATTTCCAATTTTTTTATGGTATACCAAATATCCATTGCAATTTATTTGGGTAACAAATTGATTGAACGAGTTTACCAATTCCTCACGAGTACCGTAAATATCAAGATGATCGGCATCCAAATAGGATATTAAAGCAATTTTTGGATGTAGTTGTAAAAACGAACGATCAAATTCATCAGCTTCTAACACCATTCTGTCAGAAGTCTTCGATAAAATATAGTTAGTATTGTAATTTTTTGAAATACCTCCTAAAAAGGCATTACATTTCTCTTTTGTTTGATTTAAAATATGTGTAATTAAAGTTGAAATGCTTGTTTTGCCATGAGTTCCGGCAACTGCAATCCCAATTTTATCTTTCGAAATCATACCTAAAATCTGAGACCGTTTATAAAGTTGGAAATTATTTTTTTTGAAAAAATCCAATTCATTATGTCCTGAAGGAATTGCAGGTGTATAAATAATAAAGGTATCCTCAGGATTTTTAAATTCATTTCCTATCAAATTTATATTATCCTGAAAATGAATATTTATCCCCTCATTTGATAAGGCATCCGTTAATTCAGTCTGGATACGATCATAACCCCCAATAATTTTTCCTGAATTATTGAAATATCGGGCTAAAGCACTCATTCCTATTCCGCCAATACCTATAAAATATATATTATGTACCTTTTCTAAATTCATCCAACTAATTTTATTATTCCATCGGCAATTATTTTTGCTGAATCGTTAATTGCCAGTTTTTTAATATTTGTTGACAATGATTTTAAATTGTTTTCATCGTTAAATAATGATATAGTTGTTGAAACTAATTTTTGGCTGGTTTCCTTATCTTTAATCATAACAGCAGCTTCCTCATTCACAAGTGCCATTGCATTTTCCGTTTGATGATCCTCAGCTACATTTGGTGATGGTACTAAAATAACTGGTTTACCAACAATGCATAATTCAGATATAGTGCCAGCACCTGCTCTTGAAATTATAACATCAGCAATAGAAAAGGCATAGTCCATTTGGGTAATAAAGTCTACTATTTTTATTCCCCTTTTCTCATTCCTGGTTTTTGAAATAATGTCATTATAATATAGCTTTCCAGTTTGCCAGATTAATTGAATATCATTATTAATGAACTCCTTGTAATCCTTTAACAGGCTTAAATTTATAGATCTTGCTCCAAGGCTACCACCTAAAGAAAGTACTGTTTTTTTATTTTTGTCAAGCTCAAAATAGGTATATGCTTTATCTGATTTATTTTCAATATTAAGAAGGCCTTTTCTTATCGGATTTCCTGAAATAACTATTTTCTCTTGGGGGAAATATTTTTCCATTCCTTTGTAAGCCACAAATATTTTGCTGGCTTTTTTAGCTAAGATTTTATTAGTTATACCTGCATACGAATTTTGTTCCTGAATTATGGTTGGGATATTATTCTTTCCTGCAATCCATAATATTGGTCCACTTGCATACCCTCCAACCCCAACAACAGCATCAGGATTAAATGACTTTATTATATTTTTTGCTTTAATCAAACTTCGAAATAAATTGAATATGACTCTAAAATTTTTCCATATTTTTTTTCGTTGCAAGCCAACTATTGGCAATCCAATAATTTTATAACCTGCAGATGGAACTTTTTCCATTTCTATTCTTCCATTTGCGCCAACAAATAATATCTCTACATTTTCATATGCTTCCTTTATAGCATTGGCAATTGAAATTGCAGGAAACACATGACCTCCTGTTCCCCCTCCACTTATTATTATTTTAAGCTGCTTCTTCATCTTCAATGGTTTCATTTTCTTGTTCAGCCTTTTCAAGTTCTTCTTTTTCTTGTTGTTCAGCTAATTGAATGCTTCTGCTTATACTCAAAATTATACCAAAGGCAATACTGGAAAAAAGCATGGAAGTACCTCCCATGCTTACTAAAGGTAAAGTTTGTCCTGTTACTGGAAACAGGTTTACTGCTACTCCCATATTAACCATTGCTTGAAAAACCAAACTAATTGCTAACCCTATAGCCAGAAAAGCCGGAAATGAACGTTTTGATTTCCTCACAATTACTCCTGCCCTAAATAAAACATATAGGTAAAGAAACAAAACCAGCACCCCGCCAATTAAACCATATTCTTCGATAATAATTGCATAAATAAAATCGGAATATGGGTGTGGTAAATAATTACGTTGCATACTATTACCGGGACCTTTCCCTAATATGCCACCATTTGCAATGGCAATTTTTGCTTGTTCTACCTGATAATTTCCTTCATTATCACCCGAAATATAATTTTCTATTCTATTTTTCCATGTTCCAATTCTACCTTCAGAATTAACCATTAAGGCAATACCAATAAAAATTCCAATGCATAGCACTCCAGTCAGCATCAATAATGCTAAAAATTTAAACTTAATGCGACCAATAAACATTATTATTATACATGTAAAAAATAAAATAGCAGATGTTGAAAAATTTGCCGGAAGTATTAACCCGCATATAAGTATTACGGGAGCTATAATAGGTATAAAAGTTTCTTTAAAATTATCAACTTTATCTTGTTTTAAAGATAACAACCTGGCAATATACATGATTAAGGCAAGCTTGGCAAAATCGGATGTTTGTATTGTAAAGCCTAATCCAGGGATAGTTACCCACCGGGCAGCCTGATTTAAGGAAACACCCATTACTAAAGTAAAAATAAGCAGTGGAACAGAAATTACTAAAAATACCTGCGATAGCCAGGAGTAATATTTATAAGGAATTATATGGGTAATAAAAACGATTAATAATCCCATGAACAGAAAGATGGCATGTTTAAAAAAATAATAAATAGTATTTCCTCCCTGATATTTATATGCCAGGGTCCCTGTTGAACTATACACGGCAAGTAAGGAAAATAAGGATAATACTAAAATCACAATCCATATTATCCGGTCACCTTTTACATATTTCTTTATCATTTCAAACATAATCTTTCAATGCTTCAATATTTAATTTTATAATTCGCGAACTGCTTTTTTAAACTGCCAGCCCCTATCTTCATAATTTTCAAATAAATCAAAACTTGCACAAGCTGGTGATAATAATACAGTTTCACCTTTTTTAGCTAAAAAATAAGCAGCTTTTACAGCTTCCTTCATGGTATAAGCATCTGTAATCGTTTCCACTGATTTTTCAAATGACTTATTTAATTTTGTATTATCCTTCCCTAAACAAATTAATGCCTTCACTTTTTGTTTTACTAATGGGATTAATTCACTATAATCATTCCCTTTATCAATTCCACCGGCAATCCATATAACAGGTGTATGAATTGTTTCAAGCGCATACCATGTTGAATTTACATTAGTCGCTTTTGAATCATTAATAAACTCAATTCCATGCACTTTTAATACATGTTCGAGTCGATGCTCAACTCCCTGAAAATCAGTCAGACATTCCCTGATTGTTTCTTTGCGTATATTTAACACGTTACTGGCAATTCCAGCTGCCATGGAGTTGTAAATGTTGTGCTTGCCTTTTAAAATTAAATCTTCTATTGCCATAGTATATAATTTATTGGTAGTTATTATTGTTAATTCTTCATTATCGTTAATAAAGCCCCCTGTTTCGAGTTTTTTTTTAATTGAAAAAGGATATTTTAAAGGATTCCCACTTATTAGGTTTAAATTCTGATTTATGATACGATCGTCATAGCAATAAATAAATACATCCTTTTCAGTTTGATTTTGCGTAATCCTTAATTTTGAATTTATGTACTCCTGAAAATTATTATTGTATCTATCTAGATGATCTGGAGTAATATTCAATAAAATTGCTGTATCTGCCTTAAATTCGAACATTTCATCTAGCTGAAAACTACTTAGTTCCATTACATAGTAATCAAAATTATTTTCAGCAACTTGTAAAGCAAAGCTATTCCCCACATTTCCAGCTAATCCAACATTTAATCCATCCCGTTTTAAAATTTCGTAGGTTAGCATGGTAGTTGTGGTTTTACCGTTGCTACCTGTAATGCATATTTTATAGGCATTGGTATATCGCCCGGCAAATTCAATCTCAGAAATAATTGGTATATTTTTATTTTTAGCTTTTACTATTATTTCAGCCGTATCAGGAATTCCTGGACTTTTAATAATTTCATTTGCCTTTACTATTTTTCCATATGAGTGAGCTGATTCTTCAAATTCAATATTATACTTAATCAGTAATTCTTTGTATTTTGGTTTTATAAGGCTCCCATCAGAAACAAAAACATCAAAGCCCTGTTTCTTTGCTAAAACAGCCGCTCCAGTACCGCTTTCACCTGCTCCTAATATGACTTTCAATTTATTCATTTACTTTTTTACCTGATCTTTAATGTTACAATAGAAATAATAGCCAGTAATATTCCAACAATCCAAAACCTGATTACTATCTTAGGTTCAGTATACCCTTGTTTTTGATAGTGATGATGTAGAGGCGCCATTTTAAAAATTCGTTTACCTTCCCCAGTTTTTCTTTTTGTATATTTATAATAACTGACCTGCATAACAACAGAAAGGCTCTCAACAAAGTAAATTCCACAAAGAATCGGAATTAGTAATTCTTTCCTGATAATAATAGCAAAAACTGCAATTATTCCACCAATAGCTAAACTTCCAGTATCGCCCATAAATACCTGGGCAGGATAGGAATTGTACCAAAGAAATCCTATTAATGCACCAATGAACGCACTCATAAATATTACCAACTCGCTACTGTTTGGGATATACATAATATTTAAATAATCAGAATATATTACGTTACCCGACAGGTATGCCAAAATCCCCAATG
>CAZBZX010000007.1:0-29068 GCA_964496465.1 uncultured Bacteroidales bacterium | reverse complement strand
CATAAACTGTTAAATCCTGTCCAATTAGTAAATCATAATAAGGGATATTATAAATTCCATCTTTTCCATTGAGATAACATGGTACAAAAATTACTTTTACGTTATCTTCAGGCTTATTGGTAATATTAAGTGCTTTTAGTTTATTCACTATGGGATCCCCTTCAGGATTTAATAAACTATGCGTAAAGAAAGGTTGTGGTAACCCTTTGCAAATCTCATCTTCATTAAGTAGTTCCTGGACCAAATCTTTTCTTGGTCCAGAATTTCCGGCAGGGATTAAAATATAAGCTAATATTTTTTTCTTTAAATTTTGGACATTATTTAATTTAGAAAGAGCATCAATAAATACATCAAGTCCTTTATTTTTGAATTCATATCTTCCGCTGGTTCCAACTATTAAAGTATTATCATCAAATTTTTCACCCATTAGCTTTTCACCTACGGTTAAAAGGGCCTTTCTTGCTGCTGTTCTTTTTTCTATATAATCTTTTGATGGGACAAAGGAATCTTCGAATCCGTTTGGTGTAATAACATCAACCTCTTTACCATGAAATTGAGCGCATTCTCTTGAAGTTATTTCACTCACAGTAGTATAACTATCAGCACATAAGGCTGCTAATTTTTCAAGGGAATGTTTCGAAATAACATTAAAATCCTTAGCAATCAGATCAGGGTTATAATCCTTTAATTTACTATACAATGGGAGATAATTACCGGCAATGGATCTACCTAATACAGTGGCGTGTGTAGTAAAAAGAGTGCCAATATGTTTCAGATTGTCATTTAAATAAAGCAATCCTCCACCACACATCCATTCGTGGAATTGTGCCACAACTTTATCATTATAGTTAACATTGAATCTCGTAAAACTTTCGATTACTTTTGCAGCAGCATAACCAAACAATGCGGGTTCTACATAATCCCATTGACCATGAATTGAGTCGAGTTTATAATTTTCCCAGAAGACTTTAAAAATTTCATTTTTTTGAGAAAAGTATGGAGTGAAATCAACGATTATAGCAATTGGATCACCAGCAATATTCCACCTCCCAACTTTTATCATTAACCCTTCTTCACGTGCTTTTTCCTGCCATGAACCATACAACATTTTATCTTCAACAAACTCAGGGTTTTCATCCGTGTCTCGCCAAACATCTGGCCCGATAAGAATATAATTGTTTTTCAACTTTTCTGCCAGGGTTAAGGCTTTTGTTGAGATTACAGTATAAATACCGCCAACTTTATTACAAACTTCCCAACTAACTTCAAATACATAGTCTGGGAAAAGATTTTTCTGACTCATAGTCTTTTCTTAAATTAATGGTGATTAATATTTACGCTACTTTTTCCTGAAAATTTTAGATTTTACTTTCCGTTTTTGGTTTTCATTTTTTTAAGACGAGCCTGGTAATTTTTAATTAATTTAGCTAATTCTTCTTCTGTTAATTCCTGGTCTTTTGGTTTACGAGTTTGTTTTTCAGCACACTTTTTATCTAAAACTAATTCAAAATCACTTAAGGCATTCATATAGTTTGTGTAAGCTTCATAAGGTGTGTCATAAGGATTAAAGTATTTGTGAACATCTCCATCAGAAAACCATTTGGTACACATATAATAAAAGTGGTCACTTGTTTGTAAATATTTCCAGTTTCTTTCAATCTCAGGATCATTGCATTTTTTTACTTTGTCATTTAATTGATACAATTTATCAAATGCATCATCCTGTAATTCATTACCAAGCCAAGCCGTTAAATCCCTTTCTTCATCGGCCCATGAAATAGGATTGGGTACGTGAATACTTGAAACTGGCTGATGATGTTCAATGACTTCTGAAGGAGTTTCGAATGCAAAGTTTGATTCGGAAAAAACACGATGAGGCAAATCCCTCATAAAATCAAATATTCCTGTTTCGGCCCATTGGTGTTCTCCAAAAGTTTCATAATCCATAAACAAATTAATTATTTCTTCTTTAGGATCAACAGCATTTAGCCAGTTAACAAATTTACCTGTTGTCATAGGCCATTCCGACCAATCTTTATTCGAGAATCTGAAAGCGATATCATCACTTAGCCTGAAATTTTTAAGTAGTACTAATAGTTTTGGATTTATAGCATTTGTGTATACATAGTTCGGGCTTTTCCATCCAAGAGTGTGTTTTGCCCCTTCGGTAAGCATTCCTTTGTAACCCATTTCAGCAACCATGGCTCCAATTTGATCGGAATAAATTAACTCGGTATTTCTGAACACTTTGGGAGTTTGGCCAAAATGTTCTTTAATTTTTGCACTTTGTGCTTTAACCTGTTTATGGAATTCTTCTTTACTTTTTAAGGCCGATAAAGAGTGCGAATAGGTTTCAGCTAAAAATTCAACACTTCCTGTTTCAGCAAGCCTTTTAAAACTATCGAGTACATCCGGAGCATATTTTTCAAACTGATCTATGCACGTACCTGAAATGGAATATGAAATTTTAAATCGAGTACCATATTCTTTAATTAAATCTAACATTACCTGATTTGTTGGTAAATAACATTTTTCAGCTACTTTTCTCATAATTGATCTGTTAGCAAATTCATCAAAATAATGATGGTCTTGCCCAATATCAAAAAAACGATATCTTTTTAATCTGAATGGTTGATGAACCTGGAAATAGAAACAAATTGTTCTCATTATGTCGTTTTTTAAATTATTTGTTTATAAATTTCAATTACCTGATGCGCTGCATTATCCCATTTAAGATTATCTACTTCACCTTTTCCATATTTTACAAAAAACCTGGATAAGGCTTCGTAATTAAGCAGTCCATAAATTGCATCAGCCATGGCGTCAATATCCCAAAAGTCAATTTTTAAGGCATGATTTAAAATTTCTGCAACACCAGATTGCTTTGAAATAATCACCGGAACACTCGATCGCATTGCTTCAAGTGGTGAAATGCCAAAAGGTTCGGATACAGATGGCATAACATAAACATCACTATATTTAAACATTTCATCTACTTCCATTCCTTTTAAGAAACCAGTAAAATGAAATTTATTTGATATACCTAGTTGGGCCACACGCTTAATCATTCGGTTTAACATATCGCCACTACCGGCCATAACAAATCGTACATTTTTATATTTCTGCAACACTTTATTTGCTGCTTCAACAAAATAATCAGGACCTTTCTGAAAAGTTACCCTTCCTAAAAATGTCACTATTTTATCATCATATAAAGTTTCAGGCTTTTTAGCTCCATTATTATTATCATAAAAATCAACTCCATTATATACGGTTGTAATTTTATCAGGATCAATACCGTATCGTTCAATTACAATATTCCTGGTATAGTTGCTAACCGTAATTATTTTATCGGCAGTTTCCATCCCCTTTTTTTCGATATCGTAAACATTCTGGTTTATATTTTCACCACTTCGGTCAAATTCAGTGGCATGAACATGAATTATCAATGGTTTCCCTGATACTTGCTTTGCAACAATTCCGGCAGGGTATGTTAACCAGTCGTGAGCATGAATTATATCAAAATCATTCATTGAACCAAGAGCTCCTGCAATAAGAGCGTACCTGGTAACTTCATCCATTAAATCTTTTCCGTATTTACCTGAAAATTTAAAAGTGGCCGAAAAGGCATTTTCTTTTAAGTTTATTTTATCAAGTTTATTTTGCTCCATTAATTTTTCGAATAATTCAGGAGAAACATATGGAATAAGATTTGAACCAATTTCAAGGTATGTTAATCTGTTCCAAAATTCTTCATAATCAAAATGACGTTGATTAATTTCAATATTCCCGGCATCAACTAAATTCACAAGTTTTGCGTCTTCATCGCCAAATGCTTTAGGAACAATAAATTTTATCTTAACACCAATAGAAGCTAAAGCTTTGGTAAGTCCAAAACAAGCAGTTCCTAACCCACCGGTTATATGGGGTGGAAACTCCCACCCAAACATTAATATTCTCATTATTACTAATTATTTCATGTATTTTTAAGTCGAGTGTATTTTTTAATTAAATCGTTCATCCGAAGTAATTCAGCTACACTCCAGGCTTGTGAGATCGTTCCTCCAGGTCGATGAGGAGGGTCTCCGTCATATACTTCAGATATAGAACTAACACCATGAATATCAATATCGTCTTCAAAATGGTCTAGTAAAGTTTTTATAAATGACAGACCTGATTTTCCATGTATTTTTAAATATCCTTCAGCAAAATGTCCTAAAAGCCAGGGCCATACTGTTCCCTGATGATAAGCCCCATCCCGTTCACCCTGGTTTCCTTCATATTTCCCTTTGTATTCAAAATTTTTAGGCGATAATGTTCTTAATCCGCGAGTTGTTAATAGTTCGCTTTTAACTTTATTTAAAACAGAATTTTTCATCTCGTCAGTTAATGGACTATAATCAAGTGATGTAGCAAAAATCTGATTAGGTCTAACTGCCCAGTCTGCCTGATCAATATCAGCAACATCAGCCAAGTATCCCTTTTTATCATCCCAAAATGTTTTAATAAATGATTTCTCAATTAATCCAGGTAAATCTTTCCATTCATCAATAAATTTTTCATCATTTGATTTTTTTGCTAGTTCAAGTGAATATTTAATAGCAAAATACCAAAGGGCATTAATTTCAACATTATATCCTGTTCGTGGTGTAACAGGTTTTCCTTCAATAACAGCATCCATCCAGGTAAGGGCAACACCTTTTTCACCGGCATATATCAACCCATTATCATGCATCTTAATGTTAAAATAAGTACCTTGTTTAAAAGCTTTTAATATTTGCTTCATTTTACCTAAATAATCTTTCCAAATTTTATCATACTCTTTTGTATGATCGGCGTATTTTTTTACTGCCCAGAAAAACCATAAGGGAGCATCAACTGAATTTAAAGCTGAGCTACCATCATTGCCCATATTTGGGAATAATCCTTGTTTTAATTCAGAAACCATTGTATCAAGCACATCCTTGCAAGTTTTAGAATCATTCTGAGTTAGTGTTAATCCCGGTAATGATATAAACGTGTCTCTTCCCCAGCGACTAAACCATGGATATCCTGCAATTACTTCCGTTTTTTTCCCTTTTTTAACAATAAATTGTTTTGCTGAATATTGCAAGCAGCTTATAAAATTCTCGCGTGGATTTTTTTTCTCAATTTCTGATGTGAATTTCCGTTTTAAGATATTTGGCTGAGATTCAGTTAGAGAAGCTGAAAAAATTATTGATTCTTCTTTTTTTATAGGAACTTCAAAATAACCAGGTACATATAAGTCTTCCTGGTAATCATATCCTCTTTTTTGTTCCTCTATGTATTCAATTTTGTAATGCCAGTCGGGTGTAGGCACATAATCATTTTTTTTGGATAATTGCATATTTAAACTAGGAAAACCTTTGTATAGTTTTATTTTTATTCCATTAGCAATTTTTTTAAATTTTGTATCGGCATATAAATTTGCATGCGATAATTGATGAGCATTTCTAAATGCTAAAAAAGGTTTTAATTGCAAGGTAGTTGGAGAATGAGCTTCTTTTAAAGTGTATTTTATAAGAAGTTGCATTTCATTTTCGACTAGCAGAATTTCTTTATCCAGCACAACTCCACCTACACGATAAGTAATTTTTGAAACTGGATCGAATTCAAAATTACGAACATATTTATGCCCTTTTGGCTGATAAATAAATGGGAATTTATGAATACCCAGGTGAAATTCGGCACCATGCTGAATTACTGTTTCGTCTAATGAAGAAAGTAACACATGATTTTCGTTGTCAAATTCTTCAATAGGACATATTAATAAACCATGGTATTTTCTTGTATTACAGCATAATAAAGTGGAAGACCAATAAGCACCAATTTTATTAGTGCTCAATACTTCTTTATTTAATGAATATCCGAGATTTATTAACTCTGATTTATCAAATTTTATATACCCCATTTGACTTAATTTATATAAAATAATAAAATATAAATACCCTTAATAACTAAAGATTTTCTTATAACCTTATGCAGATTATAAAAATTACTATATAAATAATACTATAATTAAAGTTAAGGATTTAGGTTGGTAATTAAACAACAAAGTTACAATTATTTTTGTTCACAAATATTAAAATTTTAATAAAAATTTATTATGTTTTTAAGTTGATAAATCATTTAATGATTTTAATTAAAAACATCACCAATTAAAGTTGCAGAAGTACATTTTGTTATTTTAACATTCACATAATCACCTATTTTATTATTATGTTTTGGGAAAACTACTACTTTATTTTGCGAAGTACGGCCAAAAAGTTGATTTGTAGATTTTTTCGAAATTCCTTCTACTAAAACTTCGAAAGTTTTCCCGATGTCATTTTGTTTGCATTGGGCTGATAATTTATTTTGCAGGGTTATTATTTCAGTTAATCTTTTCGCTTTTATTTCTTCCGGCACATCATCTTTTAATTTACGTGATGCTTTAGTATTAGGCCTTTCTGAGTATTTAAACATATATGCAAAATCGTATCCAACCTCTTTCATAAGGCTTAATGTTTCATTATGATCTTCATCCGTTTCACTGCAAAACCCGGCAATAATATCAGTTGATATCGCTGCCTCTGGCAATATACGTTTAATAGCTTCAATTCTGTTTAAATATTTTTTTCTGTCATAACCTCGGTTCATTAAATCCAGAATTTTCGAACTACCTGATTGAACAGGTAAATGAATGTGGTTACAAATATTTTTATAATTAGCCATTACCTGCAATACCTCATCTGACATATCTTTAGGATGAGAAGTTGAGAAGCGTACCCGTAATTCAGGGTTCAACCTTGCAACTTCTTCAAGTAAATCATAAAAATGGTAATTTATTAAATTCTCAGTCCATTTATATGAATCAACATTTTGTCCAAGCAAAGTTACTTCTTTATAGCCGTTTTTAATTAACTCTTTTATTTCATTGATAATTGTTTCAGGATTTCTGCTTCTTTCAGCCCCTCTCGTATATGGAACCACGCAATAGGCACACATATTATTACATCCTCGCATTATGGAAACAAAAGCCGAAACATTATTTTTATCTAATCTTACCGGATTAATATTTGCATAAGTTTCTTCACGTGAAAGTAATACATTAATTGCTTGATGGCCAGCTTCTGCAACCTGTAATAAATTTGGCAGATCCCTGTATGCATCAGGTCCAACTACAATATCTATCATTTTTTCTTCTTCCAGCAATTTATTTTTTAGCCTTTCAGCCATACATCCTATAACACCTATAAGAATCACGGGATTTTTCTTTTTCATTTGCTTAAATACATCTAGCCTTCCCCACACTCGTTGTTCAGCATTATCTCTTATAGAGCATGTATTTATCAATATAATATCCGACTGATTTATATTCTCAGTAACATCAAATCCTTGCTCTTTCATAATTGAAACAACCACTTCACTATCTGCTACATTCATTTGGCAGCCATAAGTTTCAATATATAATTTTGCTCCTTTTATGCTCATAAGAGTTTTTATTTTAAGATGCAAAGGTAATTTTTATAATTAATAATTTTCGCATTTAATTTTGATATATACTAAATACTGAACTTTATATTTTACTATAAATCAGAGACGTAAAACCTTTTTAAATTCAAAACCAATTTTGTATTTTTACGCGTCGATTTTAAAAATGATAATCAACAAATTATTAAATCAATAATTCAATAAATAATTACATCATGTCCGGACATAGTAAGTGGTCAACCATAAAAAGAAAAAAGGGTGCAATTGATGCAAAGCGTTCAAAAGAATTTTCAAGAATAGTTAAAGAAATTAGTGTTGCAGTAAAAGAGGGGGGGAGCGTCGATCCGGAATCAAACCCAAGATTAAGAATGGCCCTTCAAAATGCAAAAGGTGTAAATATGCCTAAAGAAAATATTGAAAGGGCTATAAATAAAGCTTCAAGCGGGAATGAGAATTTGCAGGAAGTAACTTTTGAAGGATATGCCCCAAATGGGATTGCTCTTTTTATAGAATGTTTAACAGATAATAACTTAAGAACTGTTGGACAGATTCGTGCGCTATTTAATAAAAGGGGTGGAACTCTTGGTACAAATGGGTCGTTAAGCTTTTTATTTGAAAGAAAAGGTGTATTTATTATTCCTAAAGGTAAATTAAATGCCGAAGAATTTGAATTGGAAATTATTGATGCCGGTGTTGAAGAAATAGAAGAAGTTGAAGATAAACTTGTTGTATATTGTCCGTTAGAAGATTTTGGAAATGTTCAGAAAAAATTAGAGGAAATGAATGTTGAACCGGAAAATGCTGAATTAAAAAGAATTCCAAATGATACCAAGGAACTCACTTTAGAAGAGTCGATGAAAATTTTAAAAATTATTGATGAATTTGAAGAGTTGGATGATGTACAAAATGTATATCATAACCTTGAAGTTACTGATGAGATTATTGCTGCGATGGAAGAATAAATAAAAAATGAACTTTGGAAAGGTTTTTCAACTTTTCCAAAGCTCTAATTTAAAACTACTGGCCTACCCTTATTACTTCAACCCATTGTCCTGGTTTACGTGCATGGATCCGGTTGTCATACATTGCTTCACAATAAGTAGTTGGGGAATAATACCTGCCAAGATAAGCTGCATTTAAAAGAACCACATATGTTTTTTTCTGATAAGAATTGATATTAAAATACGTGTAAACCCTGTCGTCTCTAATATCCTGATAGGTTGGCACATCTTTGATATGTGTTGAACCTCCTGAAAATAATCTTATATTATGTATTTCCCAACCTGATGGAAATATTTGGGATAAGGCCATTTCTTTGTAATCACCCATGGCCCCCGTATTAGTAATTGTAACTTCTGCTTTAAAATCAGTGCCTTGTTCAATGTTTGATACATCAATTGATCCACCATCCATATCTTTATAAGCAATACTCATTTTCAGATTATTTTCTGAACTTGTTTCATCTCCAATTAAAGGGATTCCTTCAATAGTTGTATTCACATAAATTACACCTGTTGTATTATTTGTAATACTTACATTTGAATTATCAACCCCATCTAAGTTAAAATTATGTTGTGAAACGGATTCAAGTGTTTTTATTTTTTCAGATTTATTATTGAATACAAATTCATATTTCAACTCTAAAGATTTATCTTTTCGAGATCCTGCAAACTTAGCCATCGCCAATAAACAGTATGCTGTAGTCTGTGTACTCATCCATTGATTGCTGTTTAATGATTTAGAAATTTTTTCCATAACAGGAATGCCTGCATCGTATTTTTTAAGTAAACCTAAAGATTCTAAAATCATGGCCCTATCTCTATCGCTTGAACCGTATGTATAAGACATTTCAACATATTCTTCAATATCAATTGGAATTCCTTCAATAATTTCTTCTGCTATTTTGGTTTTTCCTGCTAAAGCGTATGCTGCTGCCAGTCTCCACTTCGATTGAATGGATATATTACCTTTTTCTCTTAATCGGTTCATTGCCCCTAAATCGGCCTGTTTTGCCAAAGCCAAAGTATATACCCTATAAGCCTGGACAAATTCATTTCGATATTTTGTACTACCCGATGACCAATTATTAGCTTTTTCTTTTTGGAATTTTATCCAATTATCCTTCATTCCCATCGGAAGACTATATCCCTGCGTTTCAGCTTCAAGTATAAAATGACCGGCATAATTTGTTCCCCATTCACTAGCTTCCATGGAGTTCGGCCAATACCCAAACCCACCACTCGATAATTGAAATGTTTTTATTCTTTCAATACCAGCTTCAATATTGGTTTTTATTTTTTCATTTGCTTCCTTTTTCAACTCAAGTATATCATCGAGGTATAATTGAGGAAATACTGAGGAAGTAGTTTGTTCTATACAACCATGCGGATATTGAATTAAGAATTTTAATCTTCTGTCCATATTAATTGGAGGAATATTAGCAACTTCTACTGACCCTTTATTTGTACCTTCTAAGCCAACTAACTCAATATTTTTTTCCCAATTTTCACCAGGCTGGATCATTGTGCTGTAAGTCTCAACTACTGGCGGATTAGGATTTCTGACTTGTATTTCTATCTCGTATTCTGCTTTTTCGCTTCCAGCTTGAGCAATTACTTTAACATTTCCTACACCTAGTTTTTGAGATACTTTTAATTTAAAAAGTACATCTTTTTCACCTGTGCCTGAGAAGGAGATTGTCTTTTTTGAATTTCCATCAATCTCAATTGGACCACCAGTTTTAACTTCAATAGATACATTTTTTATTTTATTGTCCATCGCAAAAATAGTAACAGGTAAATTTACTGTTTCATCCGGACCTAAAACCCTGGGAAGAGTGGCCAATATCATTAATGGATTTTTTACAGGTATCGTTTTATCAGCATAACCATAAGCCTGTTCATTCCCAGCCACTACCATAGCGCGTACAGATCCTATGTATTTTGGCATTTTAAATTCAATAGTATTGGAACCATCCTTTTTAATATAATATGGGCCAAAATATCGAACAACAGGTTTAAATCGTTGTGCTTTTTTCTTAGCTTTTTGTTCCATTTCTTCTCCACCACCAATGCCGAATATACATTCAATTTTACCACCATATGCGCCTAAAACCAACTCGTAAATATCCCATGTTTTAACTCCAAGTGCCTCTCTTGCATAAAATTTACTCCAAGGGTCTGGGGTTTGAAATCGGGTTAAATCCAGCAATCCATCATCAACTATGGCAAGCGTATATGTCATTGGTTTACCATTCTTTTCATTTACTTTTATTTTAACATTTGCTTCAGAAGATAATTCATCAGGCATATTAATTACAGGTTCAATTTTAGTAGCAGGGTCTTCAACAAAAATGGGGGTAATACCATATAACCTGATAGGTAAATCATTTACTGATTGATTATGTGGCTGTACCATAGTTATATTTATATAAGCATTAGGAGCCATTTTTTCAGTAGCTTCAAACTTGAAAACAGTAAGTTCTTTTTGCGTTTCAACCCAGTAAGCATCGAGTACTTTAGAACCAGATTCGATACTAACCAATGCCCGGCCTCCTTCACTGCTTGGCACAGAAACTTCAACGGTTTCACCAACAGAATAATTTTGTTTATCAGTTGTAAAAGTAAGCATTGATGCACCTCCCGGATTTTCTCTTTGAGCACGTCCAGCCCAACCTGGCCAGTCGATATAAACAGTCTTTCCGGTACTATGCCCTCCCGGACTAGTTACTTTAATCAGATACCTGCCCCAATCTGGGTATTTAACCTGGAAATCAAAAGATCCAAAACCATCTTTGGTTGAGAATGATTTTTTTACAATAGGGGTAGAATAAGTACTACTGGCATATGAACCAAGGTTATCACCTCCTGACTCCCACCACCAACGCCATATAATTTTATATACTACTGCTTCAAGACCACTTAAAGAAATAGGTTCTTCATCTGCATTAACAGTTACTACTTCAACTTTATGATCGGTATCTGTTAAAAGCATTCCCCTGGCTTTATCTCCTTTTGGTACTTTTATACCTACAAACGATCGGAAAGGAGCATATGGAATTGAAAACTGGTCGATACTATAATCCCCGCCTTCTTCAAATACCCGGGTCACAAATGTAGCTTTTAACATTCCAGGTGCTTGATCATGGGAACCCAGATTTGCTGAAATTTTTGCTTTTCCATTATCATCCACTCTGCCGTCAAAAATGGTAATTTCATCAGTATAGAAATCTTTTGAAGGATCATCAAATATAAAATCCTGGTATTTTTTAAAAGTAGTTTTTGTTTTAGCTAATGTTACATCAACCTGTGCGCTTAAATTTCTGGCAATTGCACCATGCAGCCACTTCACTTCAAGATTGCCATATATATTTTTATTTTCTACCGTGAGTTTATCTACTCCAAAGTCAATTTTTATTTTTAACCGGTTTGGTTTAATTGTTTCAATTTTCAGGATTTTCTCAAATTTCACACCTCCGACTTTAATTTTAGCGGTCCAGTTTCCTGTAGGAGCATCAGGATCAGTCACTGAAGTAAATTTGTAAAAATTATTCACTCCTGAAGATTTTACAAATTTTTCAACTCTTTGTCCCATCGGATTAAATAACTCAAGAGTTATTGGATGATCTGGTGGTAATGTTTTTTGTTTATCTTCTAAAATAAAAGTTAGAAAAAGTGTATCTCCTGGTCTCCATACTCCGCGTTCACCGTAAAGAAATCCTTTTACGCCCTTTTGTACAACTTCCCCAGAAACATCAAATTTGCTTAGAGATAATGAAGATCCATCATCAAGCTTTAAATACCCACGTTGATCTCCATTTTTAACAATGAGTAAAAATGGTTTCATATCATAACTAATCTGGGCAAGTCCATTACTCCCTGTTGTTGCTTCACCAACATTTTGTTGCTGATAATTCAAAATTTCAATTTTCACTCCACTTAATGGTTCAGTTGTGCGTAAATCAGAAACTGCAACGGTTATCATTTTATTTTTTCCGCATTTTGCAATAATTCCCAAATCCGAAGCCAGTATATTTCGGGCTACTTTTTTTCTTAAATAATAAGCTTTATTGCAAGGATTTTCCCTTTCATAATAATCGTAATAGTAATAATCATCATAATAATACGACTCTATTCCGTCCCATCCGCTTGATTCAGATTCGTCGTATTCATCCCATTCATCTTCTTTATCTTCTTCATCAGGATTTGTTTTTTCACAGGGATATAATGAATATTCTTTTTTAAAGGAAAGTTCAACATGATAAATGGCACCAGGATCTGTTTCAATTAATTCAGCTAAATCAATGGAAAAACTATTCCATTGTCCATAATCAATAATATTATCTGCAACCAATTCAATTTTTTTCTTTAAGATTGGTCGCCCAACTCTTTTCATCTGGTCAGTTCCTGTAAGTGTATTAATTTGTAAAAATTGGGCAATATTATTTTCATAGATTTTCACAATTTTTACATCAATTGCATTAAGATTAACAGTTTCAAAAGGGAATATCAACCCGTTTGAATTTGGCATAATAATTCCTTTACCAATTAATTTAATAGCAGGTTTAACAGCCTCAAAGGTTATTTCTTTTGATTCCCCTTTTTTTAATTTATAACCTAAGGAATTTTTAATTCCCCGTTCAATTTGTATTTTTCTTGAACCTCCAAGCCTTTGCCTTGGATATAATTTAATTTCATTATCATTAACAGCATATCGTACATTTCCTTCACCTTGAATACTTACTAGGCCTTTTAAATTTTGGTTCGATTCAAGTGGATCAGAAAACTGTATCAATACATATTGATCAGGTTCCTGTATAACTTTTATACTAATGATACTAAAATCGTCCAAACCTGGAATTTTAATTTTTCTATCTCCGGAAATATCAGCGCCAATTGAGGCACCGTTCCAGGAAAGCTCAATTTCTCCTTTTTTTTCTCTGCGGAATATGCTATCTACCTGGAATTCGTGTCTTTTATTTTCTGCATCATGTGTCCATTTAATTGATAAAGATTTCTCATCTTGAGTCGCTTTAAGAATTTTTTCAATATTTTTATTTTCCGCGTAATCAGCTGTAGTTAAGGCCCCTATTAATTTGTATAGTTTAAGATTTTTTTTATTATATACTTTCAAATTTTCATCTTTAATTAATAAATTTTGTTTAATGGTTTGAAATTCAATTGGAAATGTTTTTAAATCATCTGAAACATCAAAAACTTTATTAAGAAAAAACTCACCCTTATATTTTGTTCCTGAGGGTAGGCGGTTATCAGGTCTGAATTCAATGGTTCTATTATCGAGCCAGTATGATTTTCCTTTAATAGATGGGTCGAATTTAAACATTTTGTCTTCAATTAATGTGCCCGGTTCAACTTCCTGTTGATGTTGCGATGTAAATCGAATTTTTATGGTGGATTGTGAAGACATTATCCCGGATGAAAATCCGGCTATATACTCCCTAAATCCTGGATTTATTTGAATAGCTTTTGAAAAGGTTTTTTGTTTTTTCGGAATTAAAATAATAATTATAGCAGCAATTACTACTAATAAAATTACCAGTAGGATTATTTTTTTTGATTTCATGATAATGGGTTTTTGGTTTTAATTAATTTTTAAAACAAGTTAAGGAATTTTGAAATAAAAAGCAATGCAGGTGAATCGAGCAAATAAAAAAAATTAAATAGTCAATAATTTCAATTGATTATCTAATTAACTCTTTTAAAATAATTTCCATTTTTACTTCATCATCTCTTAAATTTAGAATAAGTGTTTTATAAAACCCTGATAATTTTTCTTTAGTGCAATCTGAGGATTTGTTTAAGATCTGAATTTTTCCATATTCTGACCGTATTCTATTGATAGATTGAATATATTGAATATCAGGCGATTCGATCATAACATACTGATCTTCTTTATCAACAAAAACGATTACATTTTTTAGATAACTTATATCGTTATCAATTAATTCTGAATCAGCCACAAGAAATATTCTGTCGTATTCTTTAAAAATCTCTTTAGGATATATATTGTGTCGTTTTAATATTTCTCCCCAAATGTCAGGTTTATAAAGACTAAATGTATAATCTAATAATTCCGGACCGCCATAAGAACCATGACCAGGAATTACAATTTTTATATTTCTAAATTCAGCTTTCATTTTTTCAATTGTTCCTGACCATTCTGAAAGAGTTGCATCACTTATGTTTCCCACCCATCCATTATAATTACGTACTGCATTACCCCCAAAAAGAATTTGTTCATCCGGAATCCAAACCACAATCCCATCTTCCGTGTGTGCAGGTCCAAAATACTGGCAAATAATTTTTTTATCACCCAATTTAATTTCTAATTTTTCTTCAAAACAATTTAAGGGAACAGGCAATCCTTTTTCTTTGGCAATTAAGCATGTTAGTTTATTTGCATATGTTTGAATTCCAAAATCATGAACAATATCCAACCCTTCCATGGCATCAGGGTGCCATTGATCTATTACAAAAGCAATAATTTTCACTTTATATTTATTTTGAACATAGTTTATTAAATCCTTTGTAGCTTTATCAGAAGGAGGAGTCGAGGCAATAATGGCCTCATTATTATTCAGATATATTATACCATTACTATTGTCGAAGGTGTGAATTAAAACATGATCTGAAAGTTTTATTAGTTGCAGCTTTTCAGATACAGTACTAATTTCTTGCTGAGAGAAAGCAAAATTAATGAAAACTTGTAAAACAAATAATATGGATATATTTTTCATATTTATATTTATTAATTTTAATCAATTTAGAATTTCGATTGTAAAAATAGAAATAATATCTACTCATCACTTAATACTTGAAGCGGATTTGAATTAGAATAATTAATAATTTGGAAATTATTTTAGAAAATGGCAACGGTATACTGGTTGAAATTCCAGGGCCTATTATTACTCCCTAATTGCGACTAATAAATACGGTATATATTTAATGGTAAGCACTAGCATACCTGGTTTTACAAAAATATAAAAGCTATATGTTTGTAAGTCTATCTATTAATAAGAGAACAACTTTTACGATAAGTTTGTGAATAATAGGGCAAGTTTATGCATTATTTTTCCTGGAATTTTCAAGCTGACCTTTTAAATAACGTACAAGTTCCTTTAAGGTTCTTATCGTTTCTTTTTGAGCATAAATTAATTCCAGGTATTTTTTACAATTCTCGCAATTTGTTGAGTCTCCAAGATTATTGTTTGATTCATTTACTAATTCGATATTTGATGGTACCTCAGGATAATTTTTTTTCTTAGGTTGTTCATAATAAGAATATTCCTCCAAATAATCAGAAGGATTTCCCTCAAGCAACCAATTATATGGGATTTTATATTTACTAACAATTCTTTGAATCAATTCTAATGAAGGTTGAAGGTTTCCATTTTCAATTTGTGAAAGTGCTGATCTTTTTATGTTTAGTCCCTTGACAAATTCACCTTGATTGAAATTTATTTTTTTTCTTAAATTTTTTATTCTTTTTCCTATTTCATTTGATTTGAACATAAAAAAATAAATGTTATATTTAATAAAATAATTGGAATAATGTTATAAGTAATAAACATTACTATGTAATGAAATCTTTACAAAGTAATAAAAAAAGTTAAAGTATGGCAATTGAAAATAAAAATAATCGACCATATCCCAAACATTTGTCGATTAAAGCACAATTAAAAAGGGGAGATTTAAAAACGATTAGTCAAAAATTAATTAATCCTCAAAATGGAAAATGTTATAATGAATCTTATGTTGGATTAGTTTTGAATGGTTACAGATATAATAAATTAATACTTGATTATGCATTGAAAATTGCTGAAATTAATATTACTGCAAATAAAGCACTTTCGGATTTTGAGACAGATAATGAGTTTATTAAATGATTGAATTAGTGAGTCTGTTATGCAATATCTAACAAACTATAATTGGGCTGACAAAAAATTACTTATTAATGATCGAGACGAGTTAACTTGCTTATTATATGAAGAATTTTTTAAACCTACTGAAATTAAAATTTATTTTGCAAGTTGTTGCGAAGAAGCTTACAATATTTGTAAAACTAAAAAACCTGACATAGTGATTTCAGAAATAAGATTTCCTGAAATATGTGGGAAAGATTATTTGAAAGTCCTGAAGGCTGAAACAAGCGTTCCTATTATAATAATTACAGGATCTTTTTTTAGAAAAAATGAAAATTGTGATTTTAATACTCCATACTTGTTTTTAAAACCCGTTTCATATGATGAAATTATGGATATTATGTCATCAATATTTAATAAAAAGGTTTAAAATTTTATTGGAATTTTTTTTCAATATCCTCAATATTCAAAATTGAAATAATTTTTTTTCCAGTTGGGGAAAAATTCGGCGATTGGCAAGCAAAAAGCTGATCAACAATTCCCCTCATTTCTTCACGAGTTAATGTATGACCATATTTTATTGCTGAAGCTTTTGCTAATGATATAGCCACTTTCTCTTTAATTCCAGCTTTCACATCCTTTTGTGTTTGTTTGTATTCTGTTATTAAATTTTCAATTATTTCTTTTGGGTCATGATAAGAATCGGAAGGATAGCCATTTATTACAAAGGAGTTTTTCCCAAAATCCCGAATATCAAAACCAAGTCTACACACGTCTTCTATAATTTCCATTAATACAGAATAATCAACCGGATTTAATTCAATAGTCTGAGGAAAAAGATTTTGCTGTGCAATTCCAAAATTCTGACTAAGGGATGCCATATATTTTTCATATAAAATTCGTTCATGCGCCCTTTTCTGATCAATGAACATTAACCCTGATTTTACAGGAGTTAGTATATACCTGTTTTTTAGTTGTATAATATTCAGATAATTTTCGCTATGTAGATTATTGTTTTTTTGATCAAAATCTTCAATACTATTTTTAAAATTAATGGTTGACTGAGATTCTTTATCGATATCTTCATACATTTTTTCCCAATTTTCAACGATTGGTTTTTTGGAAGAAAACGATGGTTTTGAATCTGTTTCGAAGGGATTAAAATTTGGATTGATATTTATATCAGGAGGGTTTATTGGCGTGTTTTTTCTTAAAATAGGTATATCAACAACTCCTTCAGTATTAAAATCGAGGGAAGGCGTAATATTGAATTTTCCAAGGCTTTGTTTTACAGTTGCTTGTATTATTTGCCAGATAATGCGTTCTTCTTCAAATTTTATTTCTGTTTTTGTTGGATGTATATTAATATCGATTGTATTTGGATCAACATCAAAATATATAAAATAAGAAGGAATATAATCCGTTGGTAATATTTTTTCATAGGCACTTGTAACAGCACGATTAAAATATGGGTGCTTCATAAATCTTTTATTCACAAAAAAATATTGTTCCCCAGCTTTTTTCTTTGAAAATTCAGGCTTTCCAATAAATCCAGATATTTCGACTAGATTTGTTTTAGCTCCTATGGATATCAGGTTTTGGTTGATTGTTTTTCCGAATAATGACACAATTCGTTTTAATGTATTATCTGTATTTAACTGATAAATTCTCGAATCATTATGAATTAAAGTGAATTGAATATCAGGATTGCAAAGAGCAATACGTTGAAATTCAATAATAATATAGCGAAGTTCAGTCGAATCAGCTTTTAAGAACTTACGACGTGCCGGGACATTAAAAAATAAGTTTTTGATTGTAAAATTGCTTCCATCAGAATAACTCGCTGGTTGTTGACTTGTAACTTCTGATCCTGAAATTGAAATATGGGTTCCTATTTCTTCCCCTGTTTGCTTTGTTTTTAATTCTACTTCAGCAATAGCAGCAATTGAAGCCAGGGCTTCTCCCCTGAAACCCATAGTCCGGATAGTAAACAGGTCATTTACATTTTTAATTTTCGAAGTTGCATGTCGTTCAAATGCCATTCGGGCATCTGTATCCGACATGCCACATCCATTATCAATAACCTGAATTAGTGATTTTCCACCGTCTTTAATATTTATTTTAATATCTGTTGCTCCAGCGTCGATTGCATTTTCAACCAGCTCTTTAACTACAGATGCTGGTCGCTGTATTACTTCACCAGCAGCAATCTGGTTAGCAACAGAATCAGGTAATTGATTTATTATATCAGGCATAAATTATAATAAGAAGGGATAAAAATAAAAAATTCTTCAGCTTAAACTTTAATTATAAAAGATTATTATTTCAAGGATGAATAAAATAGCCAGTATGCTATAAAAAATAATACAATTAGAATAACAGCTAATCGTAAATTTGATTGTTTTTTTTCTTTAACATTACTTTTAAAGTAACTCTTCATTTGTCCTTTGATCATAGGAACATATTTTTCACCTTCTTCTTTAATTCCCATATTAAGTTTTACTTTTTTAATCCTTTCTTCGAGTTGTTCTTTTTGTTCGTTGTAATACCTTGGAGAGAAGTTAAATACCCTATGTCCCGGAAGTCTTATGAATCGTATTTGCATTATAAATTGTTTTTTATTTTATTAGATATAGTTTAAAATTGCATCATTTTAAGATATTTTTTAATGACCAAACATTTTAAACGTATCAATATATTTTGAATCAGTTTCGGTAAAGTGCCTAATTAAATCCTCCTTTAAGTTGTTAAGCTCAGTTTTTAGTTGATCTAAGTTGCCTTTTGAGATTAATTTTTCAATTCCTTGCAGCATTGATAATATAACTTTATGTTCATTCTTATGATCAGAAGTTTCTTTATACTTAAATTCTTTAAAATAATCTTCTTCGGTATGGAAATGATAGGAAGTATAATTAATTAAGTTTTTTACAATTTTAATTATTTCAGAACCAGGTTTACTGGCGTCTTGAGCTTCTTGTAACTCATTAATAAGTTTCACAATTCTTTTATGTTGATCATCCATTTCAGTAATTTGCAGGTTATATTTGCTTAACCAAACAATAAAATCTTTTTCAATATCTTCTGTTAAATGTTCAACTTTTTCTTCTTTTAACGCTTTTTTCTCACGACTTAATTCTTGTATTTTCTCGATTAATTCATTTTCTTTTTCTTTCCATTCTTTAATTCTCTCATAATTGTCTTCAATATTATCTTTTTCCATTAACTCTCTAAGTAGGATTAAAAAATAATTTATAATATTTTCAGGACCCTGGGCGATAGACTTTATTTCAATCATTTTCTTTTCTCCCGAATCTTCAAATA
The DNA here is from genome assembly GCA_964496465.1 of uncultured Bacteroidales bacterium. GTDB lineage: Bacteria > Bacteroidota > Bacteroidia > Bacteroidales > CAYFUP01 > CAZBZX01. The sequence goes on along the minus strand of CAZBZX010000007.1, from coordinate 9,372 downwards.
TGAATTTTTTCCAATCAGAAAATTCCTGAATTTTTTGCTTAATTGTTTCTTTTGTTTTTGCTTTTCCAAAAATTTGTGGAAATACATTATATACCCTATCCCCAATAATATCATCTTTTTCTTTATTAGCAAATGCTGCAGCAAATGAATTTATTGCAACAATAAATCCATTACTATCAACCTTAATTATTCCCTCGCCAGCAGCCTCAATAATATTTGAAATTTCAATATCTTTTTCAACTATTAATTCATTAAGTTTTTCAATTCGTTCTACCTGCTGCATTTCTTTTTCTTCCAACTCCATCATAGTAACATCAAGTTCTTCGACTTTTAACTGTAATTCTTCTTCTTTTTTCGATATTTCTTCAAAGCTTTCATTAATCTTAATTTCTTGATGCTTAGTGTCTGTAATATCGTGTGAGAGAACAAGTATTTTAGATACAACTTCAGTTACATCATGAACAGGAGTATATGTTTCGCTAAGCCAAATGTCTTTATCACCAATTTTATAATTAAATTCCCTTTTTTGTGTAATTCCTTTTGCCAATTTTTTTAAAAAATCATTATATGCTTTCTGATCTTCAAAATTATTTTTTACATATTCGTAATGATTTGTTCCAATTAAAAGATGATCTTCTATTTCTAATATTCTTAAATAATTGGCATTAGCTTTTAAATACTGTCCATCAATACTTAATTCATAAGTACTGGATGAGTTATTTATAGCCTCAACAATATCATGTAATTCAACGGATCTTTTATGGGCTTCCTCTTGAGTTGCTTGCATTTCTTCAAGATTCTGCCTCATTTCCTCTTCCTGAGATTGCAGCTCTTCAGCTTGCTCCTGAGCTTTTAGTAAAAGCTTAGTGGTACGTTCGCTAATTGTTGTGGCTGATAAAGTAGTAGCAATATTCTCTGATAATTTTTCAATAAACTCAACTTCATGTTTTTTAAAGTTTTCTACTGAAGCTAATTCAACAACACCAAGCACTTCATTTTCATGTTTTAATGGAACAATGGCAAGACTTCTAGGCTTTGAATGACCCAATCCAGATGTGATATTTACATAATTTTCAGGAATATCGGTGAGGAAGATGGTCTCCTTTTCGAGATAACAAGAGCCTAGCAAACCTTCACTAATTTCAACCCGCTGGGTTTGAAATTTTATACGATCATAAGCATACGATGCTACTAGATTTAAATATTTTTCACCAGATAAATCATCCTCAACAAGCATATATAACCCACCTTGAATAGCTTTCACATAATGGATTATATTAATTATAATATCATTTGATAATTCCTTGATCCCTTTATCGCTGTTCCTTAAAATATCAGCAAATTTAGCTAAGCCTGATGTAATCCAATTTTGTCTTTCATCTTCTTTTTTTCTTTTTTCGCTTTCTTTGGCATTACTTTTTAAATTATTTTGCATTTTAATCAACGATTTTCCAAGAATATCATGTTTGCCACTTAATTGAATTTCAGTTTCAATTTCACCTGAACCAATAGCTGAAATATATTCAGCTACTTTTTTTAGTTTACTGGATAAACCTTCAATTGAGGATTCAACTAATCCAAGTTCATCATTAGATTCAACTGAAACTGAAAAATTAGTTTCACCTTTTTGTAATGCTTTTAAATAATTGTGAACCCGAAATAAAGGTTTAATTATTTGTTTTTGGATAATAAACAATATTAACATTACGATACCAAAGGAAAAGATCAATAATATTATCTGCCAGAACCTGAAATCCCCAGTTTTTTGTTGATGTAATTTTTGATATTCATTAATTAAATCAGTATTAAAGCCTAACAATTCATTTTTAAGACTGTAAATGCTCTCAAGTAAATCAACATAGCCAGGATTAAGTTGAGTTTTGATGATTCCATTTGTATTTAATTTTTCAATATAAACAGGCTCCGTTAGCAATTCATAAATAAGATCTTCTACAACAATCCACTGACTTTCAATTTCTCCGAGAAGATATTTAGTCTTACTATTCATATAAGGCTTAATATTATTTTCATCAAATCCTTCAGTAATTCCTCCATATTTTAAAATAAGAAATGATTTTTGGAAAAGGCCGAGATCGTTTTCTAAATTAACTGAAAATTGTTCTTTATTATTTCGTAGCTGAAAAGCATCAGTATAAATGTTCTCAATAATCGTTGAGTTTCTCCTTGAAATCTGAATTAAGTCAATCCAGTTCTCATAATTTTTTTTGTAAATTGAATTTATAATAAAGTTTGAAAAAATCATTAAAAGGATTATTGAGAGGAGGATAATAAGCTTATAAAATATGCTAATATTTTTATTTTTTTTCATTTACAATTAATTATTCTAATTATTCGAAAGATAGAAATTTGAAACCATTTTACAAACAATCTGCATTACTATTGCTATTATAAATATTAATTTTTGAATTCTAAATTATTATTTATTTCAGGTTTTTAATATAAATTACATGTTTTATCAAATTTAATATTTTTATTTAAAATTTTTCTGTATTTTGCTTTAAACCATTTTACTGAATTGTTATGAAACAAGCATTAAGAAAATCATCAATTATTTCACATGTATGGATGATTATTTTTTTAATGCGGTTCTCCCGCCAAAGCGGGGCAGGCACTCGCCCTTTGAAATGAAAAAAATAAACGGATGAATGGAATTTATTTGAAACTCTTTATTTTTATTTTAACTAGCTCTTTATTAACATCTTGTTATAAAGAAAATATTTCTGATGTTTCTGTTTCAACAGAAGTTGACCCAATTTATGCATTTCCGCTTGGCAAACTTTCATTTGTTTTAAGTGATATGATTTTTGATTTGGATTCAGCCATCAAACAATATGATGATAGCCTGATTTACGTGGAATTGTCGCAGCCTTTATTTACTTTGGAATCTTCAGAAATGGTAAGTATTTCTGGTATAAATATGCCTGCCCAAAGTTTAACTATCCCTACAGGTATAATTACCAGCAATGTTGTTTTAAACATTGATTCCTTAGCTTTTGATTTCGGGCCACATGGTGATGACAGTTCATATATTGACAGCATTTTAATAAAATCTGCAAATTTGTCTATTTCGATAAATTCAACAGATATTTCACCGGCAAGACTCAGTTTTACTTTTGGAGGTATTATTAGAGGTGGTTCAGCTCTTACTGTTGATGCTGATTTAACTAGCTCTTCTGATTATAGCAATACAATTAATTTAGGAGTTGGGGATAAGATTGATTATACTACCGGGCAAGGAAATAATAATTTTCCATTAGGTTTAAGGCTTGAGCTTCAACCTAGAACAGGAGGAAGTTTAACAGGTACTTTAACTGTTGCTATTTCACTTTCTGTACTTGAATACTCGAGTGCTCATGGTTATTTTGGCAGATATACAGTAACTACTCCGGAACAAAATATTGCAATGACTGTATTTGAATTAATGCCGGAAAATGCGCAATTTTTTCAAGAACCAGCAATCAGGTTAATTTTTAATAATGATTTTGGAATACCCATCAGTTTTTTCTTTAATAAGATGCAATTTGTTTCAACTGTAAATTCAAACTCTATTGATTTAAGTGGAAGTGGTGTTCCAACCAGCGCTTCAAATGCCACTGTTATTCAATACCCATCAACAATTACTGGAAGTTCTGTTAAAACAACAGTAGCCTTTACAAACGATAACAGTAATATTGCTGAGGCACTTAATATGTCGCCTAACGAACTAAACCTTACAACGAGCACCTATTTAAATCAAAACGGGTATACTAATAGTAATTTTATAAAAGACGATAGTGAACTTGATCTGGCCTTGAATGTTGAATTACCTTTAGCAGCAAAGATTCAGCAATTTATTATTGGAGATACTATCCCTTTTAGTTTCAGTAATTTTTCAGATGATGTGAATATGATTAAAAAAATAATAATACAGACTACTGTCCGCAATATGTTTCCAACTGATGGAGATTTGGTTATTGGTTTACTTGATGAAAATTACAATTTATTAAAAGCACTTGATCAAACAACGTTAATTGAATCAGCAAAAGTTGAGGATGGTGACGTAGTTGAAGTCACAAAGGCAGTTCCTGTTATTGAAATCGATAGGGAAATAATTCAGCAATTTACGAACACAAGTTTTTTATCTTTTAAAATTACTATAAAAACCTCCCGGGAAGGAAATGTATGGGTAAAATTTTATTCATATTATGATATAAAAATGACAGTTGGAATAAAAGCCGAACTGGATGCAGATCTTAATAAATTATAATATATATAAACTATTAAAAAAAGGTTCATTTGTTATTTGCCTTTTATTATTTAACAGCCAATGGATTATTGGGCAAATAAATAATACCATGTATTTTATGCCCGAAATTTATCAGGCAAAATTTTTAAATCCGGCCCATCAGCAGCAATGTAAGGTAGTTTTAGGATTACCTTTGTTATCATCCATATATTTTAATTATGCTAATACAAATATTTCCTATAATAAATTATTTAGTGAGAGCACCGCAACTGATCCTCATGTTTTAGACCCATATAAATTTATTGACAAAAAGCTGAGCAAAAGAAATTATATATATTTTGATTCACATTTTCATCTTTTTTCTCTAGGTATAAAAACTAAAAAAGCAAATTACACATTCGATGTTACAGAAAAATTTGGATTTTGGTTTGGGTTTCCTAAAAAATTACTTGGGCTTCCCCTTTTTGGAAATGGACATCCAGATTATATGCAATCAAGTTTTAATGGATTAGGTATTGACTTTGATTATTATCGGGAGTATGCCTTTGGATATGCAAAGCAAATTGATGAGTATCTTTCAATTGGTTTCAGGGTAAAAGCACTTTTTGGAAAGCTAAATATTTATACAAAAAAACTTGATTTTGGATTAAATACTGGTGAAGAAGATTTTGCCTGGACCATTTACGCCAATTCAAAACTAAATATGTCTCTCCCATTGGATATTACCCAGGGAGCAGATGGACAAATTTCACCCACAAGGGGAAGTTTATCACCAATTGATTTATTACTGAATAGAAAAAATCCCGGAGCAGCAATTGATGCGGGCGTTATTTATAATATTGATGAAAAAATAGATGTTTATGCCAGCATTATTGATTTTGGTATGATACGATGGAGATCAAATTTAAATAATATTAACCAGGATGGGGAATTTACATTTGAAGGAGTCGAGAATTTATTGAATTTTCAGGGAACTGATTATTCAGGAATTCTTGATTCGATATATAATGAATTTTTAGCAGATGTTCAGCATAATAAATATACCTCCTATTTGCCTTTAAAAATATACCTTGGCGCAACCTACAAGTTAACAAATAAACTTGTCTTTGGTGGCGTGAACAGAAATATGATTTATAATAGAAAATTATTCCCATCACTTACTTTAACGGCTAATTATAAATTACGCCCATCAATTAAAGTTGCATTAGGCTACTCCATAATTAACAGAAGTTACAATAATGTTGGCTTAACCTGGTATTTTGGCCGAAAGGGATTACAATTTTATGTAGCGCAGGATAACAATCTGTTTTTACCGATTAATGGTTATATTTATGCAACAAAACAAAAAATGAGTAGCAGGGTGTTAGGCTTTCAGAATTATAATCTGCGTTTTGGCTTTAATTTAATTTTTGGTTGCAGGCAAAAAACAAAAATACCTGAGAAATTAGCTTGTCCATGGATGAGGAGGTTAGACCCGGATTGGTTAAAAAATAAAGAATATTATCCAAGTCATATCAAAAAACCAAAATATAAAAAGAAAAAATAATCTTTAATAATTCTTTATCTCTTTAAAGAAAAGAATCAAAAATTCAAGTCTGATGATAATTTTTTGCAAAACTACCTTATCTGCTTTTCACGTATTCCAAGCCGTACAGGATATAATACAGTTATTTTTAACTAAATTTTCGAACCCTATACTCGTGGAATACTTACCAGACCAATCACGAAGCAGACAACTTGTTTTGCAATAAAAATTCTCATAGGCCAATTATACTTATTTTTCGGGAATTAGATCCGCCTCTGAAAAAATGAGATGATTTTTAGCAACTTTTTTCATTGGCTTGGACTGAAGGCAGACTGAGGGGAAGCCAATAATTTTTTCAGCTATTGGAACTTAGCTTTAGCGATCTCATAAGCAAAGCGAATAAAAAAGAAGTAATTAAATTTTATCGGCCCAATCGAGAATAATGAATTTTTTTTACATTATCATTTAAAAAAATCAACATATAAAAAGAAAAAATAAATAAAAACATTTATTTTAGTTGGTTTAAATAAAACCGTTAATCTAAATACTATGCTCGTTAAAACATACGGCAGTGCCGTTCAGGGAATAAATGCATTAACCATTACCATTGAAGTAAACATTTCTCAAGGAGTTAATTTTTCCTTAGTCGGATTACCCGATAATGCTGTGAAAGAAAGTAAAGAACGAATGGACTCAGCCCTTAAATACAATGGATTTAAATTACCCGGAAAGAAAATAGTTATTAATATGGCCCCGGCAGATATCCGGAAAGAAGGATCGTCGTACGATTTACCAATTGCTATTGGTGTGTTAGCTGCATCGGAGCAAATTGTTTCTGATAAGGTTTCAGAATATATTATTATGGGCGAACTATCGCTTGATGGGGAAGTGAAGGCAATTAAAGGGGCATTGCCAATTGCAGTAAATGCAAAAGAAAATGGATTTAAAGGGTTTATTTTACCTAAAAATAATGCCCGTGAAGCAGCTGTTGTAAGCGATTTGGATGTTTACGGAGTGACGAATATTAAAGAAGTAATTGATTTTTTTGATATTGGTAAACCTCTTGAAAAAACGATAGTAAATATACGCGAAGAATTTTATGCCAATATTAATAATTATGAAACGGACTTTTCGGATGTTAAAGGCCAGGAAAATGTAAAACGGGCACTTGAAATTGCAGCAGCAGGTTTGCATAATATCATTATGATTGGTCCTCCAGGTGCTGGTAAAACAATGCTTGCACGACGATTACCAACAATTATTCCTCCTTTATCTTTACAAGAAGCATTAGAAACAACAAAAATTCATTCGGTTGCCGGAAAAATTAATGGCGATACTTCGCTAATGACAACCAGGCCTTACAGATCGCCTCACCATACAATATCTGATGTAGCTTTAGTTGGCGGAGGTTCTTATCCACAGCCTGGCGAAATCTCTTTAGCACATAATGGTGTATTATTTTTAGATGAATTACCTGAGTTTAAACGAACCGTTTTAGAAGTAATGCGGCAACCACTTGAAGACAGGGTAATAACCATATCCCGTGCAAAATTTTCGGTTGAGTATCCGGCTAGCTTAATGCTGGTTGCTTCAATGAATCCTTGTCCATGTGGATTTTATAACCACCCCGAAAAAGAATGTGTTTGCACTCCCGGAATTGTTCAGAAATATTTAAATAGAATTTCAGGTCCTTTGCTCGATAGAATTGATATACATATTGAAGTGGTCCCTGTACCTTTTAATGAACTGGCTGAAATTGCACCAGCAGAAAATAGCAAATGTGTTCGCGACCGGGTGATTAAAGCAAGGGAATTGCAAAATAACAGGTTCTCAGATAATACCAAAGTTCATAGCAATGCACAGATGAATACTAAAATGATTCGGGATTATTGTAAAATTGATAACTCTGGAAGAACTTTGCTAAAAAATGCCATGGAAAAACTTGGTCTTTCAGCCAGAGCGTACGATCGTATTTTAAAAGTATCGCGTACTATTGCCGATTTGGATAACTCTGAGAACATTCAAACCAATCACCTGGCTGAAGCCATTCAATATAGAAGTCTTGATAGAGAAGGATGGGCCGGTTAGCACAATGTATAATTAATAATTTATAATGAATAATTAGAAAAAGGTCACCTTGAGACCTTGAACACAAGATTTAATTTAGAAATATTGTGACAATTAAAATAATTCGACAATGCTTCCCCGCCTGCCAGTCGGGCAGGGATAAACTCAGCATGACCAGCAGTGTGTCAGCCTGAGTTTATCGAAGGCTGGATCAAATAAATTAATGTCATTAGCAGCGAAGTTGAAAGTGAGATAGTTTGTTTACAAAAATTTAATAAATGACATTTAGCAACACATATGAGATTCTTCAACTATCCATTCATTACGGACTACATTTTCTTTTTCCGGGATTAATAGCCTGGATTTTTTTTAAAAAAGTATGGATAAAAGCCTGGTTAATTATGATTGCGACAATGCTGGTTGATTTGGACCACTTATTTGCATATCCGGTTTTTGATCCTGATCGTTGCAGTATTGGTTTTCATCCACTTCATTCTTATTATGCAATTGCAATTTATTTTATCATGGCATTTTTTCCAAAAAGCAGGATAATTGCTGTAGGATTGCTTATTCATATGTTAACAGACTTTATTGATTGCCAATGGATGATATATTTTGGTAATTAAAACAGGAAAGCATTTATTAATTATTCTGAAGATATGTAATTGTAATTACATGCTATGACTTCCTGTTACATTCCATTACATAATTTTACATTTCATTGAATAACAGATAGTTATATATAATTTTTGTTCGAAAACGAACAACACTGTTTCATATTCGATCATTTTTGCGAAATAATAGAAATACAAAATTTCATACAACTTATTATTAATTAAGGTTTTATATTTTTTGGCACAATAAATGTTTATTTACAATATATAAAATAATTAAACGGAGGTAATTATGAAAACAATAGTTTTAAATACTCAAAAAATTCTAAAAGCAGCAGCGATAGGATTTATAATTTTGTTAATTGAAGTATCAGGTTTCGCTCAGGATTCTAGAGCTAATTATACTAAAAATGATTTATATGCTTTAGCAAATTCACCTGAATATATGGAAATAAATAATAATCCTAATGGTGAGTTAACGTTTATTGAAACATTTGAATACGATGAGGAGTTGGAGATAGAACCCTGGATGACTGAAGAGTTCATAATATCTAAATTAGATGCTGAGAATACTGAAGTTGAAGAGGAGTTAGAAATTGAGGATTGGATGTTAGAATTCAATAGGTTAGTTGAAGTTGAGGAACCTGAATTAGAAATAGAAGATTGGATGGTAAGTGTCTGGGTTCAATAAAAGATATTACCTCCGAAATTATTAACACTTTTAAACATTATATTAGCAACCCGGGTAAAAATAACAATATTTTATCCGGGTTTTATTTTTTATCATGTAAATTTCTATGTAAACATCCATTCAATTAATTTAAACTTGTAAAGTTTAACTATTTATATTTCTTAAAACGACTTAATAAATAATTTTATCGCATTAATTACTACATATGTATCCCCAGTGCAATGCATGA
>CAZBZX010000006.1:0-31480 GCA_964496465.1 uncultured Bacteroidales bacterium | reverse complement strand
TAATTCTGGATGTCCATGATCATCATAAGTAAATTCAATTCCACTGCTTTCAATTTCTTCATCGCTCATAAAATGAAAAACTCCTTCACTAATAATTGCCACGCCAAAGCCAATACCTTGTAATTTTCTTTTTACCATAGATGAAATAACAAGTTTAATTATATTTGAAAATGTTACTTCCGAATTATTAAACATTTCAGGAATTACAATCATTGGTAAATGACAAGCTGCTCCGATTCCAAAAGCAAGATGGCCAGCTTCTCTTCCCATGGCTGAAATAACAAACCAGTTACCACTTGTACGTGCATCTTCATAGATGGTAGTAGTAATTTTAACACCTTCTTCTTTAGCAGATTGATACCCAAAAGTTGGATTACCAGGAGCTAATGGTAAATCATTATCAATTGTTTTTGGAACATGTATATTTTTAATGTCTACATTATTGTTAGCTAAAAATTTTGCCAATCTATTTGCAGTTGAAGCAGTATCATCTCCACCAATGGTCACTAAAAGTTTAACATTATTTTTTACAAAAAAATCGGTTTTAAATTCACTGTCTTTCGGTTTAAAACGGCTCATTTGAAGTGCTGAACCACCTCTGCTGTATATTTGATCTGCAAATTCAACAGTTAAATCCTCAATATTTGGCTCACCAAAAAAGAGCGATTTATAACCACCGTTTACTCCAATTACCCTATAACCGTTTTTTAAGAACACTTTAGTAACCGATGCAATAACTGTATTAATTCCCGGGGCCGGTCCACCGGCACATAAAATAGCAATAGCGTCTTTCATTTTTATATTTTTAGATTATAACTATTTAATTATTAATTTTTTAATAAAATATGATGTTTGATTTTTGAATTGGCAAATATGAGAATATATTTTTAAAATTTAAATTTTTTTTTGAAAAGGGTATTGAAAAACATGTTTATAAGAATAAAATAAGCACGGTTTTACCTAATTATTCAACAAATCATTAATCACAACCGAAGCACAAAAACAACCAAAAACAGCTGGCATATATGAGATAGTGCCTACAATTGATTTTTTATTTCTTTCTCCTTCAACTAATTCAACAGCTTCTTCCAATACTTTTTCAGGAGAGTAAACCACTTTAAATCCATTATAAATCCCTTCTTTATGTAGATTTTTTCTAATTAATCTGGCGAGTTTGCAATTGTATGAATTTGAAATATCCCCAATTTTAATCAGTTCAGGATTGAATCTTCCTCCAGCACCCATCGAACTAACAATAGGTATTTTATTTTTAATGGCATTTTTAATTAAATTTAATTTGGGAGATAAAGTATCAATGGCATCTATTATGTAATCAAAGCTAATGAATGGTAAATTATTCATTTCGTTATCAGTTATGTATTTATTTATAACTGTTAATTTTAAATTGGGATTTATATCCAACAGACGTTGGGCCATATAATCTGCTTTTGATTTACCAATAGTGGATTTTAATGCTCCTAACTGCCTGTTTAAATTACTTTCCTGGTAAACATCCCCATCAATTATTGTCATTTTCGCAACTCCTGCCCGGCATATATTTTCAGCAGCATACGCACCAACACCTCCTAATCCCACAACCAAAATGTTTGCTTTTTGAATTTTTTTTAAATTATTTCTTCCAGTCTGAAGTTCTGTCCTCGAAAGCCATTCCAAATTCCCTTTCATTCGCCAAAAATATTGCAATAATTATAATTTATTATTCCTTTTAATTTTTCAATTGTTATTTTTTTAATTTCAGCTGCTTTTTTATATATATCTTCTATTTCAACTTCTTTGTCATCGGTTTCCAATAAAAACGTGTTAATTGGAACTTGTTTCAATACTTTCTGTGCATTTGTATTATCGACCAAAAGATGATAACCAAACGATAAATAACAATTATTTAGTAACAATTCTTGAGCTATTTTAGCATTATTATTATAACCATGAATTAACCAGGGTATTTTACTTCCCCTTTTTTTCTTAATTCCTATGAGTTCTGAGAATGCTTTAACACAATGAATAATTACAGGCTTTTTAGCAAGTTCTGCAATTTCAAGTTGTTGTTCAAATATTTCAATTTGCTTATCCATTGGAAAATCCGTTATCCGGTCAAGTCCTATTTCTCCAACTGCTTTAAAATTTTTTTGTTCGCAATACTTCCTGATTAGGTCATAATCTTCTGACAGCGCATATTCTCTTATATACCAGGGATGAATTCCAATAGTGAAATAATGATTACCGGTAGATAAAAATTTATTTACTTGTTCAGGAAATAAATTAATATACCTAATAATATCTTTTTCTTCCTCCTTGTTATGTGAGTGAATATCAATATAATTACTAGTTGCCATAAACGGTATTAAAATTTTTATTAAGCAAATTTATAAAGTACTTTTAATAAAACCACTATCAATTGCAAAAATTTGTCTAGTAATATATTGTGAATAAGATGATAATAACCAAACTGCCAGTGTAGCAAAATCATCTGGATTACCCATAACTCCCATAGGCAAGCTATTCTCGAGGTTTTTTAATGCCTGATTATATGTGATATTTAATGATCACTTTTTTTAATGATTAGTCGTTCAACTGCAAGGGTTTTATGGTATCCCGGTGCCAGTATATTAAAAGTAATCCCTTTTTCTTTAATTTCTTGCGATAAAGTTTTTACAAAACCAACAATTGATAATCGCATAGAAGTGCTTAAAATTAAATTCTCAATAGGTTGTTTTATACTGGCGCTTTTTATAAAGAGAAATCTTCCTGATTTTTGTTTTTCAAAAATGGGAAGAATTTTTTAGTTAATAAAATTTTTCATCTTACTAACTGATTATAAGCGTTATCCCAATCTTCAATTGATGTTTCAAAAAACGACTTTTTTGGGGGGCCACCAGCATTCACTACAATTCCTGAAATATCATTCATGTATTTTTGATTAAGAAAATCATCAATAACTTCCTCATTTGTTATATCTCCTTGATAAATAATTGCTTTGTCTTTGAAAGGTGAATACAATTTTTCAAGATTTTCTTTATTTCTGGCAATTGATATTATTGTAGCATTCTCATTTAGCAAAATCTTAGCAATAGACAAACCAAAACAACTGGTTGCCCCGCAAATAATAAATTTTTTATTTGTTAGTTTTAGATTCACTTTTAATTAAAATATAATTATTGATGTATAGTTATATTATTAATATTATTATTTAGAAACCAAATTTATTATAATTTTGAAAATATAATATTTGTGCTTTTTTTAGCAGTTTTTATTAAACCTTCTTGTTTATAAAATGTTTAGTAATTTATATTAGTAATTGTGGATATTGCGATAAATATTAAAAATATAAAACAACAAATACCTGAAATAGTGAAACTTGTTGCTATTTCTAAAACAAAACCTGTTGAACTGATTCATAAAGCATATTTAGCAGGACAAAAAGTTTTTGGTGAAAACAAGGTTCAGGAATTAGTCGATAAATATGAAAAGTTACCTAAAGATATTGAATGGCATATGGTTGGTCATTTACAGACAAATAAAGTAAAATATATTACTCCATTTGTTCATTTGATACATTCGGTAGATAGTTTTAAATTATTAAAGGTAATTAATAAAGAAGCTATTAAACTGGATAGAATTGTAAATTGTTTAATGCAAATGTATATTGCAGAAGAAGAGACAAAATATGGACTATCAAAAGAAGAGTTAATTGACGTATTGAAATCAGATGAATTCAAAGACTTGAAAAATGTTAGAATTAATGGCTTAATGGGAATGGCAACATTTACTAATGACCAGGAACAGATTAGAAAGGAATTTCGTAATTTATTCTTAACTTATAAAGAATTGAAAGGTACTTTTTTTAAAAATGCTAACTATTTTAAAGAAATTTCTATGGGCATGTCGGGTGATTATAAAATAGCAATTGAAGAAGGAAGCACGATGATTAGACTTGGAAGTATACTTTTTGGTGAACGAAATTATGTAAATTGATTTTATAACAGTTGAAAATAAAGGAATATGGCAAATTTAGAAACAGTTTATTTGACTTTACAATTAAAAAATCCGGTAATTATAAGTAGTTCGGGATTAACTAATTCAGTTGAGAAAATAAAAAAATTAGAAGAAAATGGAGCAGGGGCAGTAGTATTAAAATCGTTATTTGAGGAACAAATAAATTATGAAGCTGGAAAATTGATGCTTTCAAGTGATTATCCTGAAGCAGCTGATTACATTACAATGTATTCGAAAGAAAATGCGATAAACGATTACTTACAACTTATTTCAGATGCCAAGAAAACTATTTCAATACCTGTAATAGCAAGCATTAATTGCATTTCAAGCGATGAATGGGTAAATTTTGCTAAAAAAATTGAAGAAGCTGGAGCCGATGCTATTGAATTAAACGTATTTATATTACCTACAAATAAAAATGGACTAGCTGGAGAGTATGAAAACGTTTATTTTGATTTGGCTGGCAGAATTAAAAGGTTAGTAGATATCCCGGTTGCAATGAAATTAGGAAATAATTTCACTAATCTACCTGCATTAATTAATAGACTTCAGGCAACAAGCATAAATGGAGTTGTTTTATTTAACCGTTTTTATGAACCAGATATTGATATAGATAATATGAAAATTGTTTCTTCGGAGGTATTTAGTTCACCTGCTGATATTAGAAAATCATTGCGATGGATTGGTATTATTTATGATAAAGTGCCAAAGATTGACTTAGCCGCATCAACTGGAATTCATGATGGGAAAGCAGTAATAAAACAATTATTGGCTGGAGCAAAAGCAACACAAATTTGCTCAACAATTTACAAAAATGGGCCTGTTCAAATTAAAAATATATTGGATGAATTAAAAAGTTGGATGGATGATAAAGGATTTGAAGATATTGACCAGTTTAGAGGTAAATTAAGTTATAAGAGCATAAACGATCCTGTTTTATATGAAAGATCTCAGTTTATGAAGTATTTTTCGAGTGTTCAATAATGAGCTTTTTAAACAAAATTATTATAAGAATTTAAATATCATATAATCAACAACTTATATGTTAATTTAATGTTAATAACTTCAATGTAATTTGGCGTTTATTATTATCATTTTTTCAGTACTTTTCATACAAATTATGAACTCATTTAGTTCGTTTTTTTTTTAATTTAGAAGACTGGTTTTGAATAAGATACATTTTATTTTAAATATATTTATCAGTATTGGTAAAATTGTAAGGTTAGGGACACTTCAGGGAAATAATATCTGACGAATTAAAGTATTGAATTTTATAAAAGAAATTAATAAAGTAAAATATATATATATGAGCGATTTTAATAAAGAAAATGATCAACTTAAGAAAAGGGAAGAAAATTCAGCAAAATATTCGGCTGATAATATCCAGGTATTAGAAGGTTTGGAAGCGGTTCGAAAGAGACCTGCAATGTATATTGGTGATATAAGCGAAAAAGGATTACATCACCTGGTTTATGAAGTGGTAGATAATTCAATTGATGAAGCATTAGCTGGTCATTGCGATACAATTGAAGTAATTATAAATGAAGATAATTCAATAACTGTAAATGATAACGGTAGGGGAATTCCGACAGATTATCATGAAAAAGAGAAAAAATCGGCCCTTGAAGTTGTGCTTACTTTATTGCACGCGGGGGGAAAGTTTGATAAAGATTCTTATAAAGTATCTGGTGGTTTACATGGGGTCGGAGTTTCGTGTGTAAATGCACTTTCATCATATTTAAAAGCTACAATCTATCGAAATGGAAAAATATATGAGCAGGAATATAGCATTGGTAAACCAACATCGGCAGTTCAGGAAATTGGAAATACTGATAAAACGGGAACTACAATTACATTTAGACCTGATAATTCAATTTTTATTACTACTGAATATAAATTTGAAATATTATCGGCTCGTTTAAGAGAATTGGCTTATTTAAATAAAGGAATAAAACTTTCAATTATTGATCAAAGAGAATTGGAAGAAAATGGAGGAAATGGGAATGGAAATGGGAATGGAGATCACCCAAAAAAATACCGAAGTGAAAGTTATTACTCTGAAAGGGGATTGATAGAATTTGTTGAATTATTGGATTCAACCCGTGAAAAATTAACTGAAACACCTATACAAATTGATACAATAAAAAATGATGTACCTGTTGAAATAGCATTGCAATACAATACTTCCTTCTCAGAGAATGTACATTCTTATGTTAATAACATCAATACCATTGAGGGAGGAACACACTTGGCTGGTTTTCGAAGGGGTTTGACACGAACTCTTAAAACTTATGCTGAAAAGTCTGGAATGCTTTCTAAATTAAAGTTTGATATTAATGGTGATGACTTTCGGGAAGGTTTGACTGCGATAATTTCGGTAAAAGTGCAGGAACCTCAATTTGAAGGTCAGACAAAAACGAAATTAGGAAATTCAGATGTAATGGGCGCTGTTGATCAGGCTATTAGTACAGAGTTATCTAATTATTTGGAAGAAAATCCAAAAGATGCTAAAACTATAGTTCAGAAAGTAATACTTGCTGCTACAGCCCGACATGCTGCAAGAAAAGCACGTGAACTTGTTCAACGGAAGAACGTTTTATCTGGATCTGGCTTACCTGGTAAACTAGCAGATTGCTCAGATAGGGGGCCTGAAGGAACTGAAATATTTTTAGTTGAGGGTGATTCAGCAGGTGGAACTGCGAAACAAGGCAGGGATAGAAATTTTCAGGCGATTATGCCATTACGTGGTAAAATACTTAATGTTGAAAAAGCCATGCAACATAAAATATTTGAAAATGAGGAAATTAAAAATATTTTTACAGCATTGGGAGTAAACATAGGAACTGCTGAAGATAGTAAAGCATTGAATATTGAGGGGTTAAGATATGAGAAAATAATAATTATGACTGATGCCGATGTAGATGGATCTCATATTTCAACATTAATTATGACTTTCTTATTCAGGTATATGACTGAGTTAATTAAAAACGGTAATTTATATATTGCTACTCCTCCTTTATATTTAGTTAAAAGAGGAAAAGAACAAAGATATTGTTGGTCTGAAGAAGACAGATTACAAGCTATAGAAGAAATAGGAGGAGGAAAGGAGGGAGGAGTTCATTTGCAGCGATATAAAGGTTTAGGGGAAATGAATGACTCTCAATTGTGGGATACTACCATGAATCCTGAAACCCGTACTTTAAGACAAGTAACAATTGAAAGTGCTGCTGAAGCTGACAGAATTTTTTCTATGTTAATGGGCGATGAAGTTCCACCTCGAAGAGAATTTATTGAGTCCCATGCAAAATATGCAAAAATTGATGCATAATTTTAATTATTTTCGAATGAATCCCGTATTTTAGAATTTTTAAATGCGGGATTTTTTATTTTAATTAGCTGAAATATGAATGGTGATAAAAAAGTTTACGATGTATTAAATGAATTAAGTATTGATTTTGAATATTACGAGCACCCTCCAATACCTACAATTGAAGAAGCAGTTAAATACTGGCGGGGAATAAATACCACTAAATGTAAAAATTTATTTTTTCGAAATCACAAAGGAAACAGGCATTATTTAGTCATCCTTGAACATAAGAAGGATTTAGCCATTAAAGATTTGGAAAAAATGTTAAAACAAGGAAAGATATCTTTGGCATCAGAGAAAAGACTGGATAAATATCTTAAAATTAAACCCGGCTCTGTATCTCCTTTCGGATTAATTTATGATAATGAAAACCATGTTTATGTATTTATCGATGAGAACCTTAAATTAGCTGAAAAAGTAAGCTTCCATCCAAATTTAAATACAGCTTCATTGGTAATAAAATATAAAGATTTTATTCGATTTATGGAATGGACAGGGAATTCATACGAATTTATTAAGTTATATTAGTATCCCGGATTTTGCTTAAGGTTGTGGTTTAAATCAATTTCATCTTGTGGAATTGGTAAAACCAGATGAATAGTTGGATCAAAATTTATTTTTCCAGCATGATGTATAATTTCTTGAGCTTTTTCAGGACTCCTTCTTTGAATATCGAACCAGCGTTTTTGTTCCATAAAGAATTCTTTTCTTCTTTCAATAAAAATAACTTCTCGAAGCTCTTCCTGGGTGAGACCCGAAATATCATGCAAATCATTTTTATATGCTCTGCGCTTTATTTTATTGACATATTCATATGCAATTGTAGTTGCTCCATTTAGTTCATTTTCAGCTTCGGCATGCATTAATAATACTTCCGCATATCTGAAAATATACATATTAGTTGAACTTTTTTCATGTCCTGATTGACTCCTTCCGTAATCAAAGTTCATATATTTTCTTGTATTCGAGGCTGTTGGATTAATATTTTTATCCCCGTGTGCTTCCCATATTTCTGTGTCTGTTTGCTTATAATATGACCCATCCGGTAATTCCAGGGAATCTCCCGGAACAATAAGTGTTACTTTAAATCGCTGATCTTCTTCATCCCAAAGATTTAAAAATTCAACAGATGGGACACAAAAACCATATGATTGAGTACTATAAACTGACTGGTCACGAGGTGCTACATACTCTGAAATGAATGAGTTTTCACCTGGTGGATTTATCGTAGGATTATACCTGTATTGTACCTCGAAAATAGATTCAATTCCGTTCTCATTTCTTTCATAATTATATAATTTTTGGTAGTTAATTTCAAGTTCATAACCTAAATTTTCAACTTTGGCGCATGCATTGATACATTCAGCATATCTTTTTAGAGTTAAATATACTTTTGCAAGAGTTGTTAAAGCAGTCCCTATTGTCGCCCTTCCAAGATCATCATCTTCGTAACTACCATATAAATGTTCTGATGCAAATATTAGATCTTCGATAATTTGATTATAAACATCTTCTTTACTGTTTCTAATAACTGACTTATAATCTTTGGCATCAATTAATGATGGGAATAATGGAACATCTCCAAATACACGAACAAGGATAAAATAATAGTAAGCCCTTAAAAACCTGGCTTCACCTAATACTCTCATTTTTAAAGTTTCATTCATATCAATTTTTGGAACTCTTTGGAGGACGATATTAGAATTATATATGCCCCTGTAAGCATTATCCCAGCATTGTTCAACCCCTTCTATATTATCAGAATGAGCATTAAAGAATTCAATTTCAGTTGCATCTGGTCGATCAGTTGGTCCATCTCCACCTGCTAAAACATCATCAGTTTGCAAGTCACCAATATACCACATAGTCCTTCGCCATAAATCTTGTAATGGTTCATAAGCAGCATTTACTGCAAATACAGCGTCATCAGCAGTTTTATAAAATACTGTTTCAGTAATTTGCGTTTGAGGTTCTCGATCAAGATAATCTTCGCAACTTACGAGAACCAAAGTAAAAACTAATATGAAAGAAAATCTTTTAATCATTTTAAAAATCTATATTAAACCCAATATAGGCTGATTTTGCTTTTGGATATGAACCGTAATCAATTCCAGCTTGCAATGCATTTCTTTGATAGGCTCCTATATCGGGATCATAACCAGAATAATCAGAAATAGTAAGTATGTTTTTTATAGAAAAATAAACTTTAAAACGATATATCTTAAGCCTGTTTATGATTCTATATGGCAACTGATATCCAATTTGAATATTTGAAACTCTAAAATAACTTCCATTTTCTATCCATCTATCAGAATTGCGTGCATTATTATTAGGATCTGAATCAATTGGTCTAGGTACAACATCGCTCGTTCCCGGTCCTCGCCAATAATTATCATAAACGTATTTTGAGTAATTTAAACTTAAGATCATTGATTCATTGTTAATTCTTGTAACATTAATTAATTCATTACCATGAACTCCTTCACAAGTAATATTAAGATTAAAATTTTTGTAATTTAGTGTCGTTGAAAAGCCATAGGTAAAATCAGGAATTGGGGAACCGATAATTGTTCTATCTGCTGCATCAATTATGCCATCGGGGATGTTAACAATTTCTCCATTTTCATTTTTGCTTGCAATATCCTTAAATTTAATATCTCCGGGAGAAGTGTTTTTATTTTGATAATAAATATTTTTATAAACATGGTTCCCTTCTGAATCATAAACTGGATTTCCTTGATTATCAAAAACAGGTATAATTTTATTTAGAGCATCAATCTCGTCTTGAGTTTGAAAAATTCCATCAACTTCCCAACCATAAAAGGCACCAACTGGATAACCTATTTGAGTTCTTGTATAATCATAATCCAGGTATCTTTCACCTTTTGCTATTTTTGTTACTTCATTATTTAAAAATGAAAGAAAACTTTCAACTTCATAACTAAATTCATGGATAGAGTTTCTATGAGTAAGTTCAAATTCATACCCGGTATTCTTTAGTTCTCCTTCATTTACTGTATAATTTTGATCTATTCCTAGGTATCCTGCAAGTGGAATTTCAACTAACATATCTTTTGTATTCTTAACATAATAGTCAGAAGAAAATAAAATTAAATTATCAAACAAATTCATGTCTATCCCAATATTTAATTGTCGGCTTGCCTCCCAGTGTAAATCTGGATTAGCAATTGATGCCGGGTAGTAACCTGGAGTAGAATTATTGTTAAATGAATAAGCTGTTGTAGCTAAAGTAGATATATACTGGTTATCTCGAATAGAAGAATTGCCTACAAATCCATATCCAACTCGTAATTTTATATCATTTATTTTTTCTTCAGTACCCCGCATGAAGTTTTCTTTAGCTATATTCCATCCGATAGATATTGATGGAAAATTGCCAAACTTTTTATTTTTTCCAAATTTTGTTGCTCCATCTCTCCTAAAATTGGTAGTTAACATGTATTTATTTAAATAGTCGTAAGAAATTCTACCAAAAGTTGAGACATAACCTACAGGTTCTGAACATATTCCATATGATGATCTAGTATTTGCATTAACATCTATAAAACCAAGCATATAAAGTGGAAAATCATTTCTAATTATTTCACTGCTTGCAATCAGTGAATTTTTTCTAAATTCTTCATTACTTACTCCAACAAGAATGGTGAAGTTGTGCTTATTTCTAATATTATTTTGGTATTGTATGATATTATCTATTAGCCAATTAAATGATTCTGTACGAATTTCTGTTAAACTTGAAGATGAGTTTAATAAACCTGGCATATTTTCTGGTCTAAAATCCCTTTGATTTGAAAATCCTGCATCAATTCCAGCAGATGCACGATAAATTAAATTTGAAGTGAATGAATATTCCAAATAAATATTTCCAAGAAGTGTGTTTGATTTTAGCGTTTGGTCCCTTTCTAATGCCATAGCAACCGGATTATCATAATCGAACATATATGGGCCAACTGGACTGGCATATTCATTTTTAATAGTATACACCTTCGATAATGGTGAAAAACCTAATGCTGAATTAAGAACTCCATGATAAATATCTTTGGTATGGATAAAATTATCCTCGGTCTTTGAAATTGTAAAATTATTTCCAATTTTCAATTTTCTGGAAATTAAGTGACTAGAATTCAATCGTATGGAATATCTGTCAAAAGAGGAACCTATTACAATCCCTTCTTGTTTAAAATAATTTGCTGAAATAAAGAAAAGAGAAAGATTATTGCCTCCTCTGAAACTAAAATTATAATTCTGGACTGGTGCAATTTGAAAAATCTCCTCCTGCCAGTCCGTTGATTGTTTAAATAAACCTGGATTACTATAGTTTGGATCAATCTCATAATTATTATTTCTTAATGCCTCATTCCGTAATTCAACAAATTGACTGGAGTTAGTTAGTTCTATTTTTTTGCTAGCCTTTTGTAAACCATAATAAGAGCTGAAATTCATTTTAGTTTTACCAGGTTTTCCTTTTTTTGTAGTAATTAATATTACACCTGCAGCAGCTCTTGATCCGTATATAGCAGCAGCGGATGCATCTTTTAATACTTCCATCGATTCAATGTCATCTGGATTTAAATTATTCATTGTTCCACAAATCTCGCCTCCACTTTCTGTAAATATTTTTAAGTTTTCATTAGAAATTGGCATTCCATCCACGATATATAAAGGTTCGTTACCTCCCGTAGTTGAAATAACTCCTCGTACCCTAACAGTAACAGCACCTCCAGGGGCATTTGAGTTCTGTGATACATATACTCCTGGTAATCTACCTTGAATGGATTGATCAAAAGAGGGAAAAGGAATTTCTTTTATTTGGTGTGCGTTAATTGATGAAATTGATCCTGTTACAACACGTTTTTTTTGCACACCATAGCCTATTACAATTATTTCGTTTAATTGTTGTATATCTTTTTCAAGGAATATATTTAATTCACTATTTTCATCTAGTTCTACGGTTTTAGATTTATAGCCAACAAAAGAGAATTTGAGCTGATTTTTTCTGCCTTTTACTAATAATTCAAATTTACCTTCAAGATTGGTAATTGTTCCATTATTAGATCCAAGTTCAATAACATTAACGCCAACCAGTGATTCTCCCTCAACTGATCGCACAATACCTTTTATTATGTTATGGGAGTTAATAACAATTAAATTGTTTTCTAGGAATTGAAAAAATAGTTCTGTTTCATCGGTAATATAATTTATAATTTCCTCAATAGAATTCGCATCAATTGTGAATTTATAATCTTTATATTGTTCAATTAAATTGTCGTTGTATATAAAGCGATATTCGCTAATTTCTTCAATTGTAGCAATAACTTCTTTAACTGAGGCTTCTTTTATTTTAATAACTTTTAAACCTTCTTGTGAAAATAAAGGATTTACTAAATAGAGTAGAACATATAAAATGATATGCTTTATCCTCATAAAAAATGTACCTTATTGAAATGTGCTTTAAATATAGTCATCATTTCAATAAGTACATAATTTAAGTTTTAATGAAATTAGTAGATATTAACTTTGTTTTTTACAATTGAATATTCGAAGTTAGATGAAAGTTTTAAAGCATTAATAGCTTGTTCTGCTGTTTCATTTGTAAATGATCCACTAAACCGTAATTGGAGTAAATCGCTATTTTTAACTTCAATATTTAATCCATACCATCTTTCTAATTTAAGTATAAGGGATTCAAGAGGTTCATTTTTAAATATAAGTTGATTATTTCTCCATGCTGTATATAGTGCTATTTCAGATTCGACATTTTTTACTTGAAGTTTGTTATTTTCCTTATTATAACATGCTTTATAATTTGGTTCCAAAAAAATACTTTTACCTGATTTACGAGTTTTGCCTAGTATTTCTATTGAGCCCTCAACTAACGTAGCTTCAATAATATTATCATTTTTAAAGGATTTAACATTAAATGAAGTGCCATGTACTTTAATATTTATATGAGAAGTTTGAACGATAAAAGGGATGTTTTTATTTTTAGTAACTTCAAAATAGGCTTCCCCTTCAATTGTTACCTCTCGCGTATTTTGAATGAAATTATTGCTATATTGAATGGAACTAACAGAATTTAACCACACTTTACTTCCATCAGGTAAAGTTAGATTTGTTTTTGACCCTAATGGAGTGCTTATTTTTGTATTAATTTCAGAGATTAAACCTGCTTTATAATTAGTAGTTATGGAATTAATAAATATACCTAAGCCAAATGAAATAATAATAATAGCAGCGATTTTTACAATAGGAAGATTTAAAAACTTAACTTTATTTTTTGATTTAAAATTTAACTTATTTTCAAGTTTTTCCCAGGAATCATCAATATTTAAATTTCTTTTATTTTTAATAATTTCAGTCGCATTCCAAATGCCTTCATATTCTTCCAGCTCTTTTTTATTGTCGGTGTTTTTCAACCATTCCTTAAGCTCAATCCAATCTTTTTTTGTTGGATTCCCTTCCAAAAAATTAATAACTTTTTTATTTTCCTCTAATTCCATAATAATCTTTAAATATCAATACAAACAATTCAATAGTATTAGTTAGACGACAATAAAACCAACTACCGTACAAAAAATAATATTTTTTAATAAAAATAATATAATTAGGGGTAAATATGGTTTTAATTCATCTCGTAATTTTTGTAATGCCCGTGAAATTTGTTTTTCAACAGTATTGATTGAAAGGTTCATTTCTTTAGCAATTTCTTTTTGTTTTAATCCTTTAAATCTACTCATCATAAATATTTCCTTACATCTATTTGGGAGTTTATCAATAGCTAACATCAATTTGTCTTCCATTTCATTAGCTATTAATGAGGATAATCCATTTTCTTGCGACACGGGAAGAATGATTTTTGATTCATCAAAATATTCATCTTCATTATCTATGCGTTGAAAATGTACTTTTTTTTGTCGGAGTTTTGAAATACATCTATTCCTAATTGCAGTATACAAATAAGATTTAAGTGATGTGGTAATGTCAATTTCAAGCTTTTTATTCCAAATAGCTGTAAATAAGTCATTAACAATTTCTTCTGCAATTTCTGGTGAATTAACAAATTTTATAGCATAGGTATGCAGAGCTGCAAAATATTTATAATATAACTCTTTAAAAGCAGTTTTATCAGCAATTTTGATTTCCTGAATAAGAAGTATATCTTCCCGGGGCATTTTAAGTTATAAATATTTTAAGCGGCGATTAAAATAGTAATTTTTGATATATTTCGTAGTTTTCTTCATCAAAAATTGCAAATATGATTTTTTTGATTGATTTATTGTTTTTCATATGTTGATTCACTTCATTAACTGCAATTTTTGCTGCTTTCTCTTTCGGAAATTTATAAATTCCTGTACTAATATTTGGAAAGGCTATACTTTTTAGTTTATATTTTTGTGCAATATTTAAGCTATTTGAATAACAAGATGCCAGCAATTCATTTTCATTTTTAAAACCTCCAAACCAAACAGGGCCAACAGTATGAATTACATATTT
Organism: uncultured Bacteroidales bacterium; assembly: GCA_964496465.1. Lineage (GTDB taxonomy): Bacteria > Bacteroidota > Bacteroidia > Bacteroidales > CAYFUP01 > CAZBZX01. The sequence goes on along the minus strand of CAZBZX010000006.1, from coordinate 16,584 downwards.
TGCTGGCAAGTTATACCCTTTTGTAATTTTAGCATCTCCTGTTGCACAGCCATTGAGATGTCTGCATTCTTCAAGTAATTCCGGTCCTGCTGACTTATGTATAGCTCCATCAACACCTCCACCACCTAATAGAGATTTGTTTGCAGCATTCACTATTGCATCTACATTGAGTTTGGTGATGTCTACGTAAAAAATCTCTATTGAAAATTTTTTCATATTTAGTTGAAGTTTAAATTATCTTATTTGAGCATTTAACTCTTTTTTATATATCGTAATAAAATTACTCATTACTTTGTCTATTTGCTTATCAGTTAGCGTTTTATTTTCATCCTGAATAATAAAACTAACTGCATATGATTTTTTTCCTTTTCCAAGATTTTCTCCTTCATATACATCAAAAAGGCTTATTTTTTTTAATAATTTTTTTTCTGTTTGAAAAGCTAGTTGTTTAATTTGACTAAATTTTACTTCATTATCGAGTAATAAAGCTAAATCTCTTCTAACTTCAGGATATTTAGGTATAGGATTAAATTCAAATTTAATATTTGAAGCTATATTCAATAACTCATCCCAATTAATTTCACCATAAAAAACTGGGTTATCAATATCAAATTGAATCTGTAAGTTTTTATTAATTATTCCAAGATTACCAATCAGTTTATCATTGTATACATATGATAATGCTTCTGAGAACAAATCATTTGAAAAGTATTCTTCAATAATTTTATTTTTAGGTATACTGAACTTATTAAGGATATTTTCAATGTATGTTTTTATTTCGTAGAAAGATGAATTTTCGGATTTTGTAATCCAGTTAGGTTCGAAACGTTGTCCGCTTATATAAAAAGCTAATTGTTTTTTTTCTATGTATTTTTTTTGCTGATCAGAATCACTAATGGAATTATCTTTCAAGTATATATATCCAAATTCAAAAAGTTTTGGATTTTGAACTTTCCGGTTTTGATTATATGCAATAGTTTCCAGTCCACCAAACAATAGTGATTGCCTCATTATATTTAAATCAGCACTTAAAGGATTAAGAATTTTTACAAAAGATATTTTATTAAATTCTTTACTATTTTCATAATATTCAGCTTTTGATAGTGAATTGGACATTATTTCATAAAAGCCATTTGATATTAAATAGTCAGATATTGTATTAACTATTTTTTCAGGATCGGGTTTTTTTGTATGTGAAATGGTAGATAAAACTTTTGGAGAAATTTCTATGTTATTATACCCGTAAATCCTTAATATTTCCTCTATTACATCAGCTTCTCTTGCTATTTCATATCGATACGATGGAACAACTACATTGAAAGCATCTTTGGTCTCATCACTAATTTCAAAATCAAGAGATAATAAAATATTCCTAATTTTTTCTTTTTCAATATTTTTTCCGATAAGTCTGTTAATATGAAAATAAGTAATGGAGATTTTTTTTCTTTCAATAGCTTTTGGATAAATATCTGTAATTTCTGAAGAAATACTACCGCCTGCAATTTCTTTAATTAATAATGCAGCTCTTTTCATTGCATAAATTGTTCCTTCAGGATCAACTCCCCGTTCGAAACGAAAAGAAGAATCAGTATTTAATTGATGCCTTTTTGCTGAAATTCTTGTAGTAATTGGATTAAAATGAGCGCTTTCAATAAATATATTTTTTGTTGTATTAGACACCCCAGAATGCAATCCTCCAAAAATTCCGGCTAATGTAACAGGCCCTTTTGCATCGCAAATTGCTAAATCATCTGATGATAATTTACGTTCAATCATATCGAGTGTAATAAAAGGTGTCCCTTCAGGAAGATTTTTAATTATTAATTGTTTATTAGCTAATTTGTCAGCATCAAAAGCATGGAGTGGCTGACCTGTTTCATGAAGCACGAAATTTGTAATATCAACCACATTATTAATTGGATTTAAGCCTATTGCTTTTAACTTGTTTTTAAGCCAAACCGGACTTTCTTTAATTTCAACTCCGGAAACAGTAACTCCAGAGTAACGGGGACAAGAGTTAGTATTTTCAACAGAAACATTAACACTATAATTTTTATTATTAATTATAAAATCATCAGCTGATGGTTTAGTAAGAATAATTTTTTCATTTTGTAATAAAAATGCAGCTAAATCCCTTGCAACCCCGTAATGACACATGGCATCGGTTCGATTAGGTGTAAGTCCAATTTCAAAAACAATATCAGATTCAATGTTAAAATAATCTTTAGCAAGTGTACCCGGAACAGCATTATTATCCAGCACCATAATACCACTGTGATCATTCCCTAAACCAAGTTCATCTTCAGCACAAATCATTCCTTCTGATAGTTCTCCTCTAATTTTAGTTGGTTTTAGAGTTAAACTTTCATCGCCTTTATACAGAGTTGTTCCAATAACAGCAACCGGAACTTTTTGCCCAGCTTTAACGTTAGGAGCACCACAAACAATTTGTAATGGATTTCCTTTATTAATATTTACTGTTGTAATTGATAATTTATCTGCATTTGGGTGCTTTTCACAAGTCAATACTTCGCCTATAAATACACCATCTAATCCTCCTTTAACGCTTTCATATTTTTCAATTCCTTCTACTTCAAGTCCAATATTTGTTAGAATTTCAGCTACTTTTTCGGGATCAATATTTATGTTTATATAATCTTTTAACCAATTGTACGAAATCTTCATGCTAATAAATAATTTAAAAAATACAAAGCTATTAATTTTAGCTAAATAACCGAGAAAATTTAAAAGATGTAATTAACAGATGGAGAATATTGAACGATTAAAATTTATTAATTTAGGATAAATTTGAAGTTTTAAATGAGTTAAAATTATTGATGCTTAAATGAAATAATGGAATATTGAATATTCTGGAATTATAAAATTAACATTCTATTTTACCATTATTCCAATCATAAAATATAAAATTCACCCTAGTAAAAAAAAGAAGAATAAGAGATTACATTTTAAAAATAATTGCAAAAGCAACTGCAAAAATTAATGCTGGTAATAAATTTACAGCTTTAATTTTCGAAATCTGTAAAATATTCAATCCAATAGCAAGTAATATAATACCACCAACTGCGGTAAGTTCGTTAATAATTATTTCATTCGAATAGTCACCAAGTATTTTTGCTAATAATGTTAATCCCCCTTGGTATAAAAACAACGGTATAATTGAAAACAATACACCTAAACCCATGGTTGAGGCTAACGCCATAGATGAAAATCCGTCAAGTAATGATTTTGTAATAAGCAAATCAGGCTTTCCCCCCATACCTTCTTCAATAGCCCCTAATATTGTCATCGAACCCATGCAAAATAATAGAAAACCAGTGATTAATCCTTCTGAAAAGTATTGATTTTCAGACTTTAATTTTGTTTTTAAAAAGTTGCCTAATTGATTTATATATTTATCAATATCAATCCATTCTCCAATTATGGCTCCTAATATTAAGCTAAATATCATAATTAAATAATTGCTTGTTTTAAAGGCCATATTTAATCCTAAAAAAATTGTAAATAATCCAATCGATTGAAATATAAGCTTGATTATTTTATCTGGTAATTTTTTTGAAAATACAATTCCAATTACACTTCCCGTTAATACTGTTGCTACATTAATTATTGTACCTGTCATTTAAAATTTATATTTAAATAATATGATTTTATTAATTGGGAAATTTGTTTTAATTTAATTATTTTGCAATATATAATTTTATAAGCACAAATTATTATATATGAGAATCGAACTCCTCCCGAAAAGTGAATGCTTAAACTTTGTTGAGTTTAACATTACGGGTGATAATGAAAATTATAATAAGTGTGATGAGGAGTCGTTGTACTTAAATAGTGATATTTTTAATTTATTTACCCACTGCTTCGAAAATAGCAACCAGCTTTACGAGTATTTTGGTGAAACTCGCTATAATTCGAAGAATATAATTCCTTTAAGGAATGAATTGGAAATGAATTTGAATATTTTAAATTCAATTGACACACATAAGAAATTTGATAAATATATAGATGAAATATTTTTAGGCCCGAATGTTATACATAAAATTAGCAAGAAAGATAAAAACTGGCATGATAAATGGGCTAAGTATCACCTTATGATTGTAAAAGTGAATGAAGATTTATTAAAACTTATTGATAAGTGCTTACAAGAAGACAGAATATTATGGATTGTTGGTTTTTAAAAATCAACCCCTTTAATTAATAATTCCGAAAATCCAGCTTCATAACCAATTCTTTTTGCATATAATAAAATACTATCAATATTTTCAATTAATAAAGGATTTGAATAAATATTCCAAGTCTTTTCCCCAATACCTTTATTTACCTGGTAACCTATGGAAGCACCTTCAGTTTTACAATAAATGGTAATGCAATTATTCTCTAGTATTTTTAGTTCAGGTATTTCAGTTTGTGGCGGTTTATCATTCCCATTCCACATTATTTTAATGAGTTCTTTTTCATTTATTTCACCCAAATCCCCATAGGTATTCTGCCAGTTATCAAGCGCATTTCTTAATTCATTTAATTTGTCTTTATATTCAATATTTTTTGCCAGGTTATCCAATTCAAATGGGTCGCTTATAACATTATATAATTCTTCTTCCGGCTTATTTTTTCTCCACCATAAAGCTGTGTTCCCATATAGTTTATCGGTATTAGCTAATTCATAAAGTTCAACCATCATTGGAATATTTTTTCTGTATTCTATATTTTGAATATAAGGTAATTCTGGATAATAATTTCGAAAATATTTATATTGAAGGTCTCTTACTGCCCTAACTCGATCATATTCAGAATCCATCCGATCTCTGGCAGCATATATATATTTTCGGGGAATCTCTGCTTTAAATTTTCCAAGAAATGCTTGCCCTTGCATATATTCAGGAATATTTATACCAGTTAATGATAAAACTGTTGGGGCAAAATCAACAAAACTGACCAAGTCGTCTTTAACAGTACCTGCATTTAATTTATTTGGAAATCTAACAATTAGTGGAACTTTCAATCCTGTTTCATATAATTCTCTTTTCCCTCTTGGAAGTGGGCCTCCATGATCGCTATAGAAAAATATTATTGTACTGTCAAGTAAATTAGCTTTTTCCATTTCTTTTAAAATAATGCCAAGATGAAGATCCATCTCAGCAATATTTGTATAATTCCTGGCTAATGTTTTTCTTACTTTTTCAGTATCTGGTAAATAGAGTGGTACATCAACTGAATCAGGATCAACCATAAAAAGCTCTCCATTTCTCATCCATAGTCTGGATTCATGCGTGGAAACATCATTAAATACAGCAAAAAAAGGTTGACCTGGTTTTCTGTTTTTCCAATGAGCCAATTCACTGCTTTCATCCCAGGCAGTGAATGGTGCCTCGAATTGATAATCAGTTTTGCTATTGTTTGTACAGTAATATCCTTCTTTTCTTAAATATTCAGTAAAACACTTTACTTCTGTTGGAGTTACAATAGAGTAAGATTCGGGCAAATCGTCTCTCGTTGTATTCCACATTGTTCTCATATTGTGCCCGCCAATGCTTGTGGGGTACATACCTGTAATTAAACAATTTCTGCTTGGAGCACTCACTCCTGCAACTGAAAATGCATTAGTATACCTAATTCCTTCATTTGCAAGCTTGTCAATATTAGGTGTTATGGCATTTTCATCACCATAACATCCTAAATAAGGCGAAATATCCTCACATGTTATCCAAATTATATTTGGCTTGAAATTTAATTTGTCTTTACCATCTTTTTTTGTAATACAGCTAATTAATGTGGAAGTTATAGCCAATGAAGTAAGTATTTGATTTTTCATTTTTTTAATTAATTAGTTTATACAACAACTTAATATAAATTTACATCAATTCTGTAATTTTGAAATAAACATTAAATTAGCTTTACAATTCATTTAAGAATTTTAAAAAGCAAATCATTAAATTAAATTATAAAAACAAATTATCATGACAAAGAAAGAATTCAATAAAAAACTTCTTAAACTTCAAAAAAAGCATAAAAAATTAATTACGAAGAAAAATAATGTTTCGAATAAATATGAAAACGGAATATATGATCGCTATAAAAGACCTGTTCTTACTGCCGAACACACTCCTTTATTTTGGCGATATGATTTAAATTATGCTACAAATCCACATTTAATGGAAAGAATGGGAATAAATGCTGCTTTTAATTCAGGTGCAATTTTACATGAAGGAAAAGTTTTATTAGTTGTAAGAGTAGAAGGGTGGGATAGGAAATCATTTTTTGCCATTGCTGAAAGTAAAAATGGCATTGATAATTTTGAATTTTGGGATTATCCAATTCAACTTCCGCCAAATAAGAATCCTGAAACAAATGTATATGATATGAGGTTGATTAAACATGAAGATGGATGGATTTATGGAATTTATTGTGCTGAAAGAAAAGACCCAAAAGCTCCTGTTTTAGATACATCAGCTGCAACTGCAACTGCTGCAATAGTTAGAACAAAAGATTTAATAAATTGGGAACGGTTACCCGATTTAAAAACTGCTTCGCAACAACGAAATGTTGTTTTGCATCCAGAATTTGTAAATGGAAAGTATGCTTTATATACAAGGCCGCAAGATGGTTTTATTGATACAGGCACTGGAGGTGGTATTGGTTGGGGACTGATAGATAGTATGGAAAAAGCTGATGTTAAAAATGAGATAATTATTGATGAGAAAATTTACCATACAATAAAAGAGGTAAAAAATGGTCAGGGCCCTGCACCTATAAAAACAAATAAAGGGTGGTTGCATATTGCTCATGGGGTGCGTGGTTGTGCTGCTGGTTTACGATATACTATTTATGCATTTATGACCTCGCTTGAGGATCCATCAAAAGTAATTTATAAACCAGGCGGTCACTTAATTGCTCCCCGCGGCTGGGAACGAGTTGGAGATGTTTCAAATGTTGTATTTATTAATGGTTGTGTAGAAAAGGAAAATGGTGATCTGTTGATTTATTATGCTTCATCTGATACAAGGATGCACGTAGCAAAAACAACGGTTGATAAATTAGTTGATTATTGCATGAACACACCTGAAGATGGTTTGATATCTGCGAAATGTGTTGAACAGCGGGTTGAATTAATTAACCGGAATTTAAAAAAATAACAATTCATAAAAACTTTCTAATTTTCTTCCTTTTTATAAATATATCCATAAATTTGATATGGATATTTTTTTGCATACAATATGAAAGTTATCGAAATTTTAAATAAAAATGTCTTTGAAAATTTTAAGAAAAATCCGATTGAAATAAAGCTGCTCCCAAATTCAGGTTCGCGAAGGCAATATTTTCGTATTTTTTTTGAAGACAGGACAATTATTGCTGTCTATAATAATAATATAAAAGAAAACACGGCATTTATTGAGTTTACGAAGCATTTTCATAAAAAAGGATTAAATGTACCTAAGATTTTAGCCTATAATTTAACGGAAGATGTTTATTTTATTGAAGATTTAGGAAATGAAATATTTTTCAATAAAATTATTGAAGTGCAAAAATCAAGTAATTTTTCTGATGAATTGGTCGAAATGTATAAGAAAGTAATTGTCGAATTAATAAAATTTCAGATAATTGGCCACCAGGAGTTTAATTATAATCATTGCTATCCTATAAAAGAATTTAATAAGAAATCAATTTTATGGGATTTAAATTATTTTAAATATTATTTTTTAAAACTTACGCTTGATTTGTTTGAAGAAGAATTGTTGCAGGAAGAATTTGAGAAATTTGCAGATTTTTTGCTAGAAGCGGATAATAATTATTTCATGTTTCGTGATTTTCAATCACGCAACATCATGATGAAAGATAATGCCCCATTTTTTATTGATTATCAGGGAGGTAGAAAAGGACCGTTGCAATATGATTTAGCATCATTATTATACCAGGCAAAAGCAAAAATACCCGAAAAGTATAAAAATAAGTTATTAGATTATTACCTTGACGAAATTAAAACTAAGGCATCTATAAATAAAGATTCGTTTTTAAAATACTATAATGGTTTTGTTTTAATCCGCATTTTACAAACTATTGGTGCCTATGGATTCAGGGGTTTTTATGAGAAAAAAGGTCATTTTATTACTAGTTTACCGCTTGCTTTAGATAATGCAATTGAGATGATTCAAACTCTTCAAAGACAAATTAATTTGCCTTATTTGCATAAATTGCTGAAGAAAACAAAAGAAAATATTCCAGACATTAATTTAACAGAAGCGAAGAAATTATCGATTATAATAAATAGTTTTTCTTATAAGAAAAACGGAATACCGATTGATTATACTGAGCATGGCGGTGGATTTGTATTTGATTGCAGAGCCTTACCAAATCCATACATGTATATTAAATTAAGACATTTTACTGGTAAAGATCAACCTATAAAAGAATTTATGAAAGGTAAAAAAGAAGTAGATTCATTTTTATCATCTGTATATGCCATAATTAAGCAGTCGATAGAAAAATATATTGATAGGGAATTTACCAGTTTAAATATTGGATTTGGATGTACTGGTGGACATCACAGGTCGGTCTATTGCGCTGAAAAAATGTCGGAAATGATAAAACAAAAATATGATGTGATTGTTACAATAAATCATATTGAGTTGAGGAAAGAAAATGAGTAAGAAACTTTGCAAAGAATATAAGAAACTTAAAAAGGATAAAATCCCTGTTTTTAAATGTAAAAAATGCCATATAGTTTGGCATAAGGAGAACAGGTTATATAAACCGGTTAAAATATAAGATTAAATAATCGAACACACTTTCATTTCAAATTAGAATAATCTTTATAATAATATTTTCTATTGCAAATAAAACAATAATTTTATGCCATGAAAGCAATGATTTTTGCAGCTGGAGTTGGCACACGTTTATTCCCATTAACTAAAGATTTACCAAAAGCTTTAGTAAAAATTGGCGGCAAACCTATGCTTGAATGGCAAATTTTAAAACTTATTAAACTTGGAATTGATGAAATAATAATAAATATTCATCATTTTCCTGAGCAAATTATCGATTTTATAAAAGCCAATAATTCATTTGGGATTACTGTGCATTTTTCTGATGAATCAGATAAATTACTTGATACAGGTGGAGGGTTAAAAAAAGCCTCCTGGTTTTTAATGGATAACGGTCCGCACATACTTCAAAATGTTGATGTTTTTACTACTATGGATTACAACGAAATGATAAATTTTCATAATAAGAACAATGCATTAGCAACATTAGCTGTAAAAAACAGGAATACATCAAGATATTTATTATTTGATAAAAATAGTAAGTTATGCGGTTGGAAAAATGACAAAACAAATGAAAAAATTATTATAAAAGAAAGTAGTAATTTAAAAGCACTTGCCTTTAGCGGAATCCATCTAATTGAATCATCAATTTTTGATTTAATAATTGAAGAAGGAGTGTTTTCAATTATTGATTTATATTTAAGATTATTAAAAGATCATAAGATTTCAGGATTTATTCATAATGAATCAGAATGGCTGGACTTAGGGAAGCAATCATCAATTGAGGAATTTGAAAGAAACAATTATATGTTTTAGAAAATAACAGATCAGAATATTTTAATAATACTATCTTCTTTTTGAAGATTCCCTTATAATTAGCTCATGATTTAGCACAATGGAGCTTAAATTGTCATTTTGATCATTATCAAGTTTATTTATTAAAGTTAAAGCAGCAATTTCACCCATTTCTTCACCTGGATAATTAATAGTGCTTAAATTCGGATCAATTATCCTTGAGATAGGAATATTATTAAAACCAACAACTGCAATTTCTTCAGGTATTTTTACTCCGGCATGTTTTAACTCATACATAACGGCAACTGCAGTAGTATCGTTCGTGGCAAAAATACCATCAGGGCGATTTTTCATCTGCAATATTTTTTCAGCAGTATCAATTCCAGCTTGCTCATTTAACATACTAATCATCACCAATTCCTCATCAATTTGCATTCCATATTCATTCATTGCTTTTTTATATCCTTCAAATCTGTCTTTATATACATTCCGTTTTAAATTACCCCCGAGATAAACAATTTTTTTGCAACCTTGCTCAATTAAGTGCTTCGTTGCCTCATATCCAGCTTTCAAATTATCTATTACTATACTTGTACAATTAGGACATTCGTAAACACGGTCAAAGAAAATAATAGGAATGTTTCTTTTTAAGAATAGTTTAAAATGATCAAGGGATTCAGTATCATAAGCGAGTGATACTAATAATCCATCAACCCGGCTATTGTACATTGTATTTATATTAACTGCTTCTTTTTTATAAGATTCTTGTGATTGACTAATAATTAAATTATATCCAGCCTGGTTAGCTACTTTTTCCATACCCGCAATTACAGTCGACATAAAATAACTATTAAATCTTGGTAAAACCACACCTATGGTTTTGGTTTTCTTTCTCCGTAAATTGCTGGCAACAGTATTTTGTCTGTAACCCATTTCCTTTGCAACTGCAATTATTTTTTTTCGGGTTTCAATATTTACATTAGGATTTTCATTTAATCCCCGGCTAACAGTTGAAGCAGAGATGTTTAAATGTTTTGCTATATCATAAATTGTAATTTCATTTCTATTTTTCATATGTTAGGAATAAATTAAAAATCAATATATAATAATTTTTTTAGAAAGAAATAATAAAAATATTGCAATCGATTGCAATTTATATTTTTTTTTTTACTTTTGAGACGTGGGTTTCATATTTTATTAATAAATTAATAAGAAATACATTTTTTCTTGCTATATTATTATTGAAATAAAACTTTATGTTCCACAATGATCAATAATTCTAAAAATTATTATTAACCTAAATCTAATACCTATGAAAAAAATTAGAATTTTGCTGGTATTTCTTATTCTGAGTAGCTTGCAAATGTTAATGGCTCAGGCATTAAAAATAACCGGGACCGTCACAGATGCTAGTACCGGAGAACCATTACCTGGTGTTAATATTGTAATTGCAAATACAACAACAGGGACTATTTCTGGAGTTGATGGAACTTATGCAATTGAAGTTCCTGGACCAGATGCAGAGTTGACTTATTCATTTCTTGGTTATATTGTACAAAATATTGCTGTTAGCGGAAAAACAGTGATAAATGTTGCATTAAAACCAGATGTAAAAGCATTGGAAGAAGTTGTGGTTGTTGGGTATGGCACCCTACGTAAAGAAGCTGTGACTGGTTCTGTTGAATCAATGCAGGGAGATGAAATTCGCGATGTGCCATCATCTGATGTAACGGAGGCCTTACAAGGACGAGTTTCTGGTGTGGAGATGTCGCGAACCTCAACTAAACCCGGATCCTCGATGCAAATCCGTATTCGTGGTACACGTTCGCTGAATGCCAGTAACGACCCGCTTATCGTACTTGATGGTATTCCTTTTGCCGGTGAGTTAACAGATATTGATCCTAATGATATCAAGAGTATCGATATCCTTAAGGATGCCTCATCTACAGCTATTTACGGCTCACGAGGTGCTAATGGAGTTATTTTAATCTCAACCAACAAAGGACAAAAAGGGGGAAAAGCGCAAGTGAGCTTAAACAGCTACTATGGCGCTAAGCAAATTATCAAATACCCAATGATGAATGCTGCAGAGTTTATTCAGCTCCGTGAAGATGGTGGTATTTTTAATAATGGAGTGGATGAATCTAATTCTGTAGATATTGATTACCAGGATTTGTTTTACAGACCTTCTATGGTAACAAATCACGACTTAAAGATTGCAGGAGGTACTGAACATGGCAGCTACTATTTTGGCATGGGATATTATCTGGATCAATCCCCGATTCCTACACAGCAATTCACACGATATTCATTGCGTACTGCTATTGATCAGGAGATTGGGAAATACTTTCGTTTTGGATTGACTTCCAACAATAATTTTAATTTAACTGAAGGAGATCAGATAGGACTATATGGCGTCTTAAGTATGACTCCTATTTCCGATCCTTACAACGCCGATGGCTCACTGAAAAGAACCATAAAAATGGCATTGGATGAACCTTTCTTAATTACCAAAGATGTTATTGACGAATTAGGTGACTCCTGGGTTAGTGAGAAAAAAGGGTACGGAACTTATAATAACCTATTCGGTGAAATAAAGATCCCTGGAGTTGAAGGTCTTAAGTATCGTGCCAACGTTGGATTAAATCTTCGTATGGAAGCCGGTGGCACGTTTACAGGAAAAGGGGTAAATGCTACTAATCCAGAGACTGAATCAGAAGCAACCATTACAAATAGACTTACTACCAATTGGGTTCTCGAGAACCTGCTTACTTACGACCGGACTTTTGCTGATAAACATCAGATAAATATAGTAGCTTTATATTCGGCAGAAGAAACTCAATACAATAAATATCACATCAAAGCTAAGGATATTCCCAACCCGGACTTCCAATACTACAATCTTGGGCAAGCTCTGGGAGAAGTTACCATTGACCCTGGTATAGATGATGTTGGTGAGGAAGAGAAGGGTAAACCTTTTCAGGACTACCAGTTGAGCGGACTGCTTTCATATATGGGACGTATTAACTATTCCTATGACAACCGATATATGATAATGGCTGCCTTGCGCTCCGATGGTTCCTCAAGGCTTACTGAAGGGCAAAAGTGGCACACTTATCCCGCTGTGTCAGTCGGTTGGAACATTGGAAATGAATCTTTCATGAAGGATATATCGCAAATCGACATGCTAAAACTTCGTGTAGGATACGGTCAAACCTCCAATCAGTCTGTAGATCCTTATGCAACTCTTGGATTATTGGAATCAAGGCCCTACAACTTTGGCGAGACGTTTGCAACAGGGTACTTTGTAAGTAATCTTCCTACCGAATTGGGATGGGAATATTCCATAACATATAACTACGGATTGGACTTTTCTATCCTTAACGGTCGATTGTCTGGTACGATAGAGTATTATATCACAAATACAGAAGATCTTCTTTTGCAAGTTGAACTGCCTCCTACCAGCGGTGCTGAAAAGGTATTTCAAAATATAGGATCAACCGAGAACAAAGGTAAAGAAATTACTCTTAATGGGACCATCCTGGAGGATTTCAATGGTGTCACATGGGACATTGGTTTCAACTTTTATACCAACAAAAACACATTAGTATCCCTTGCTTCAGGAGTTGATGAGGATCAAGCCAACTGGTGGTTCGTCGGTTATCCGATTAATGTAATTTATGACTATGAGTATATTGGGCTTTGGCAGGAAGATGATGCGAACTTGGAATTATACGAATCAGGAGGTAATCCGGGTATGATCAAAGTGAAATATACAGGTGAATATAACGATGATGGGACACCAGCAAGAGCTGTTGGAACAGATGACAGGCAAATATTACCTATGGATCCGGACTTTCAGGGTGGTTTTAATACACGAGTGTCTTATAAAGGATTTGATCTGGGTATTGTAGGTGCATTTAAAAAAGGAGGTATCCTCATCAGTACCTTATATTCAGCGTCAGGTTATCTGGATATGCTATCAGGACGTAGAAACAATGTAAAGGTTGACTATTGGACCCCTGAAAATACCGGTGCCAGATATCCCTATCCTCATGGTATTTTAAGTGGGGATAATCCAAAGTATGGTAGTACACTGGGTTACTTCGATGCTTCGTACCTGAAGATACGGACTATAACACTTGGTTATAACTTCGAAAAAATCGACTTGATAAAAAAAGCAGGAATGAGCAAGTTGAGGGTATATGTAACTGCGCAAAACCCATTAGTTATGTTCTCACCCTTCTATTCAGAAACGGGTATAGATCCGGAGACCAATACTTACGCTGATGATCCTGCAAATTCCGCAACGACAGGTACCTACAAGCAACGTTTACTTACGATAGGTACAAATACTCCTTCAACACGCAACTATCTATTTGGTATTAATGTAACATTCTAAAAACTAAAATAATGAAACGAATACATATTAAAACTATAATAATTGCGGCATTAATGATTACATTATTTATGTCGTGCAATAAAGATATCCTGGAGGAAACACCAAGAAGTACTTTCACTTCTGCCTTCTTTAAAACTGAAATAGGTGTACAGGGAGGATTAACTGCTTTATATGAACACATGCGCTGGATTTATGGAGAGGCATATTACTTTAACTCCTGTCTCACCGGTACCGATGAAGCTACATGGGGCCAGCAAGCTGACCTGAACTTCAAACAATTTGACTATACCGGAGTGGGTGAAGTAACCGCCGATAACCACCCTTCTGAAGTTCCTTGGAACGAAATATTTCCTTTTATAAATACAGCAAGCGGTATTATTGAAAATGCTTCTGTAGCTGGATTATCGGATGCATTGATTGCCGAGGCCAGATTTTTCCGCGCTTTCGATTACTTTTTATTGGTGCAGACTTATGGGGGTGTACCACTGGATCTGGGTGCAGGTAACTTAGCATTCAACTCTCTAGCTATCAGAACCTCTGTACGTAACCCCGTACCGGAAGTATATACTATAGGTATATTCCCGGATCTATTGAAGGCTGTGAATGACTTACCTGACGAACCTCGTCTCACAGGAACTATAACAAAAACAGTTGCCCGCCTTTTTTTGTCAAAAGCTTATCTGACTTACGCATGGTGGCTCGAAAATCCGAATAATATTCCTACTTATCCGCTGGTAACCAGTCGCGTTGATCCTGATGGACATGATGCTGCCTGGTATTTCCAACAGGCGTACGATGTGGCAACTGCTGCCATTAACAACCCAGGTCCTTACAGTCTGCAACCAACCTATTATGATGTAAATTTGGGAGAAAACGACCGCAATAGTGAAATACTATTTTATGCTGACCGTACTGAAGCAAGCGCATATTATACCGAAAGCGATCTTGAATATAATACTGGTGTAGCACCCGGTAATTTTGCAGTTTGGATGCTGACATGGAACTATACTGAAATCATGAGTAGCTCTAGTAATACAACATGGACACCTGTAAGCTCCGTTCAACGAGAGGCTGATCAGCATCTCGGACGTCCCTGGACTCGTATGGCTCCGCCTATCGGTGTAATTACAAATACTTTCGCTGATAAAACGAATGATTCCCGCTACGATGGCACTTTTACTACTGTATACATTGGTAACTGGGAAAAAGCAGAGGACTATGACCCGACAATTACTTATTATAACGCTAACAATATGGTAGTTTCTCCTGGTGATCCAATACTTACATTTCTGGATGAAGAGCCTGCAACACCGATTGTTTATCCTACTAAAGCAGACGGTAGTCCTACTGCAGGTAATAGTGCCGTTGGTGCTGGTGAATTACCCGGAAGAGCAGATTTTGTTGTATCGCCGCAAGGTATCAGCAGAATTATGTTTCCCGGTCTTTATAAACTGGGAACCTACCGTACAGATAATGCTGGGGGATATGGACAACCCAATGGAGGTCTTACCCGTCCGTTTAACATAGCTAAATTCTCGGAACTTTATTTGATTGCTGCTGAAGCTGCAGTGAAAGGTGCTACTGAGCAAGCAGGGAAAAGCGCCAGGGAGTTGATTAATGTTATACGTGCACGCGCAGGCGTTTGGCGCTATGATAACAATGGACGAACCGCGAAAGTGGAAGACCATAGTGCTGAGATGATAGCTGCTACACCAGCAACGATTGACATCGATTATATCTTAGCCGAACGTTCGCGTGAATACTTCGGTGAAGGATATCGCTGGTACGATCTCATACGTACACAAAAATGGACAGAGTACGCTTCTGAATACACCATTTGCGGAGTCGCTAAGGGAGACCATACGCCAGTAACTTATCAACGTGATATTCAACCATATCACTATCTTCGTCCTATTCCAGATGATCAAATGGATGGTTTGGAAATGACAGATGAAGAAAAAGCGGCATATCAAAACCCGGGATACGAGTAAATTGCTACTTACATGATAAGGTCATGATTTGACCTCCAAGTATAAATAAAAAGGGGCTGTCTCGAAAGGGTTAGCCCCTTTTAATTAGGTAGTGTCCCAAATTGTGTGTCTCAGGAAGAGATTTTCAATCATACCCAAAATTCTGGTTAGAATTCAAGGTTATTTATTTTTTATTTTCAATATGTCTATTTTTAAATAGACAATTCTTATTTTCCATTTTTCTGTCTTTCAGCTATTCCTTTTTTAATTTGGTTTTAATTACTTTTGGAATATTATATAATTATTTTTATTAAGAAATATTAATTCCAGTTTGCTTTAAACATGTCAAAACTAACCATATATAAAGCTTCAGCAGGATCAGGTAAAACTTATAAAATTACAGAAGAGTTTATTAAACTTCTTTTTAAATTTCCTTTTAATTATCGTCATATTTTAGCTGTAACTTTTACAAATAAGGCAACTGCCGAAATGAAAGACCGGATAATAAGCGAACTTTTTAAACTGGCTTATGGGAATAGTCCAGGTTATATACAATTATTAAAAAAAGAATTTAATTTATCTGAAATTGAGATTCAAGAAAAATCAAAATATATTATTAGTAATATTCTCCATGATT
>CAZBZX010000005.1:0-32167 GCA_964496465.1 uncultured Bacteroidales bacterium | reverse complement strand
AGCAGTAACGCACAAAATAAAGAAGAAAGAACAGTTGATAAGTTCTCAGGAATTGATTTGGCCGTTCCTGCAAATCTATTTGTAAAGCAAGAAACTCCTCAAAAAGTAGTACTTGAGGGTGATGAAGAAATACTAAGTCTCATTAAAACAGAAATTGAAGGAAATACGTTAAAAATTTGGCGAAAAGACTGGGGTTTCGGTATTAGTAAAAAAATAAATATTTATATTTCTGTTGCGGATATCGAAGAACTTAAAGTTTCAGGATCGGGAAAAATTATGGCTGAAACACCTGTAAAAACTGACAACTTAGATTTGGACATTAGCGGTAGTGGTGATATTGTTATTGATGATTTAACAGCCAATAACATTGATTCAAAAATTTCAGGTTCGGGAAATTTAGTATTACAAGGGAAAAATACAGTTAATAGCCATGATTTAAAAATCAGTGGATCAGGTGAATTAAAAGCTGAAACTCTACCTGTAAATAATTATGATATTAAAGTTAGTGGATCAGGATCAGCATATGTTAAAGCAATTGAAGTATTGGAAGCAAGAATTTCCGGTAGTGGAAAAGTAGTTTACTCAGGTAAACCTAAAATCGATGCTGAAGTTTCCGGATCAGGTAAAGTTAAATCTGCCGAATAGTTAATCGAATTCCAACAAACAATATTAAAATTCTTCTCGCAGATTAACACAGATTTTTTTGCTGATTGCGCTGATAAATAATGACTTAAAAATTATCTACACTAATCAACGAAAAAATCTGCGATAATTTGCGAGAAATATAATCTATACCCTTTCAAAACTTTCAAATACTTAGTAACAATTCTGTTACATCTCCTAGTTCTCCTGAAATATTCTTAAATTTTTAATAAATTTCTATTCTACAACATAAGCTATAAATAGAAATCCAATTTTCCTATCTTTGTGCCCCGTATTCATCTTATTTGACAAAATTTATAGCTAAAGGTTATGTCTGAAGAAAGTAAATTATTTTCAGAATTTACTCCTATTTCAACTGAAGAGTGGGAATCTAAAATTATAGAAGACTTAAAAGGTGCTGATTATAAGAAAAAACTCATTTGGAATAGCAATGAAGAAATCGAAATAAAGCCGTATTATAGAGTTGAAAATTTACTCCATCTTGACTATTTAAATACAATCCCAGGACAATATCCTTATTCAAGAGGAAATAATGCCGACAAAAATCACTGGCTAATCAGGCAAAATATAATTGTAGATAATGTAAATAATGCAAATAATAAAGCGCTTGACATACTCAATAAAGGAGTTAATTCGATATTATTTGAGTTAACTAATTCTTTTCATACAAAAACAATCCGAATCCTTTTAAAAGATATCTGTTGTGATTGTATTGAATTGAATTTCAAAGCGAATGAAAATTCTAATGAATTATTGAAAGAATATACTTTAATTTTAAAAAACAATCATACAAAGTTACAAGAAGTTAACGGTACACTTGGATACGATCCTATTGGAAATTTGGCTTTAAAAGGAAATTTTTATTTTCATGATGAAAAAAAATCAATCAATCAGTTAAAGGAAATATTTCATAATGCTAAAGATCTACCTAAATTAAGGTTAATAACCGTAAATGGAAAACATTTTCATAATGCTGGTGGAAATATAGTACAGGAATTGGCATTTACACTTTCATTAGGGAATGAATACCTGGCTAAGCTGACTGAAATTGGTTTTTCTATTGATGAAATAGCCCCAAAAATTGATTTTAATTATGCCGTTGGTTCAAATTACTTTTTTGAAATAGCAAAATTCAGGGCAGCACGCATGCTATGGTCAACTATCGTAAATGCCTATAAACCAGCTAATATTGAGTCATGCAAAACCACTATCCATGCTGAGACATCGAAGTGGAATAAAACATTGCTCGATCCTCATGTTAACATATTACGATCTGCCACTGAAGCCATGTCAGCAATTTTAGGAGGTATTAATTCATTTACTACTCATCCATTTAATTCCTCTTATGAAACTCCAACTGAATTCTCGGAACGAATTGCACGAAATCAGCAATTAATTTTGAATGAAGAAGCCTATTTTTCGACTATTAAAGATCCATCAGCGGGATCATATTATATTGAAAATTTAACAAATGAAATAGCAGAAAAAGCCTGGAAATTATTTAAAGAGATTGAAAATGAAGGAGGATTTATTAAGGCTTTTATGAATGGAATTATACAAACTCAAATTAAAAAAACTGCTCATAAAAGAGACTTAGCGATAGCTAACAGAAAAGAAATTCTTCTTGGAATAAATCAATATCCCAACCTTTCTGAAAAAATTATATCAGCACCAATTCAAGATTCCGAAATATATAAAACAAGTATTGCCGAACCATTAAAAATATACAAAGGCTCTACCCCATTTGAAGAAATCCGATTAAAAACAGAGGCTTATTCCAAAAATAATAAACGCCCTGTCGTTTTTCTCTTATCCTTTGGAAATTTAGCAATGAGAAGTGCCCGGGCACAATTTTCCACTAATTTTTTTGGTTGTGCAGGTTTTAAAATTATGGATAATAATGGTTTTAAATCAGTCATTGAAGGTATAAAAGCTGCGAAAAAATCAAATGCAGATATCATTGTCTTTTGCAGTTCAGATGATGAATACAATTTAATTACTCACGAAATAAATGAACTGGTAAATAAAAAAATCTTAGTAATAGCAGGAAACCCAACTACATTAATTGAAAATTTATATTCGATAGGTATTACTAATTTTATTCATATCAAATCAAACATACTGGAAGAATTAAAAAAATATCAGGATTTACTTAATATTTAAAATATCAATAGCATGCGTCCGGATTTCAATTATATAAATTTTAAAACCATTAAGGAAAAAAAGGCTCCTCCTTCAGCTAAGAATTGGCAAGCTGCAGAAAATATTTTATTAAAAAGTATTTATACTGATGATGATATTAAAAATCTAGAACATTTGAATTATGCTGCCGGTATACCACCTTATTTGCGGGGCCCTTATTCCACCATGTTTGTTACTCGACCCTGGACAATAAGACAATATGCAGGATTCTCTACTGCCGAGGATTCAAATGCCTTTTATAGAAGAAATTTAGCTGCCGGACAAAAAGGATTATCTATAGCCTTTGATCTTGCCACACATAGAGGTTACGACTCCGATCATCCCCGGGTGGTTGGTGATGTTGGAAAAGCTGGTGTAGCAGTTGATTCGATTCTTGATATGAAAATTCTTTTTGACCAGATTCCACTTGATAAAATGTCAGTTTCGATGACAATGAATGGAGCTGTCCTTCCTATAATGGCTTTTTATATAGTTGCCGCGCTAGAACAAGGTATTAAAATGGATCAACTCTCAGGAACAATTCAGAATGATATTTTAAAAGAATTTATGGTTCGTAATACTTATATCTATCCTCCAGAATTTTCAATGAAAATTATTGCAGATATTTTTAAGTTTACTTCCCAATATATGCCAAAATTCAATTCTATTTCTGTTTCTGGATATCATATGCATGAAGCAGGGGCAACAGCAGATTTAGAACTTGCCTATACTTTAGCAGATGGACTTGAATATTTAAGAACTGGAGTAAATGCAGGTATTGATATTGATGTATTTGCACCAAGAGTATCCTTTTTCTGGGCAATTGGAATGAATCACTTTATGGAAATTGCAAAACTAAGGGCGGCTCGATTACTATGGGCAAAGATTGTCAAAGAATTCAATCCAAGAAATCCTAAATCTCTGGCTCTACGAACCCATTCACAAACTTCAGGTTGGAGCTTAACTGAACAAGATCCATATAATAATATTACACGTACATGCGTTGAAGCTATGGCTGCTGCTCTCGGTCATACACAATCATTACATACTAATGCTTTAGATGAAGCCATTGCTTTACCTACTGATTTTTCAGCCAGAATAGCCCGAAATACTCAAATTTACTTACAGGAAGAAACCAATATTTGTCGTTCATTAGACCCTTGGGCCGGATCATATTATATTGAATCTCTTACATATGAACTTGCACGAAAAGCATGGCAATATATTGAAGAAATTGAGAACTTAGGAGGAATGGCAAAAGCCATTGAAAAAGGAATTCCAAAAATGAGAATTGAAGAAGCATCTGCAAGAAAACAAGCCAGAATTGACTCTGGTAAAGAAATTATAATTGGCGTTAATAAATTTCGACTTGAAAAAGAGGCCCCGATTGAAACGTTAGATATTGATAATGAAATTGTTAGAGAAAATCAGTTAAAGAGATTGAAAGAATTAAAGCAAAACAGAAATGATGATGAAGTTAAAAAGGCTCTACAAAAAATTTCTATTTGTGCTGAAACTGATATTGGAAATTTGTTAGAATTATCAATAGAAGCTGCAAAAAAACGTGCAACTTTAGGAGAAATTTCGTATGCTTGTGAAAAAATTATTGGAAGATATAAAGCTGTGATTCGATCAATTTCAGGTATATATTCGTCGGAAGCCTCTAATAACGATGAGTTTCTAAAAGCAAAAGAACTTTGTGCTAAGTTTGCTATAATTAATGGCAGGCAACCCCGGATAATGATTGCCAAAATGGGTCAGGATGGTCACGATCGCGGTGCAAAAGTAGTGTCAACTGGGTATGCTGATATAGGATTTGATGTTGATATTGGACCTTTATTCCAAACTCCTGAAGAAGTTGCAAAACAAGCAATAGAAAATGATGTACATGTTTTAGGTATATCTTCATTAGCAGGAGGACATAAAACCCTTATTCCTCAAGTTATTGAAGAATTAATAAAATACAACAGGGAAGATATAATGATTATTGTTGGTGGAGTAATCCCTCCAAAAGATTATAATTTACTATATAAACTGGGTGTTGTTGCTATATTTGGACCGGGAACATCCATCTCAAGTGCAGCAATAAAAATATTAAGTATTCTTATTGAAGCTCATGAAAAATAAAAAAATAAATAGCTAATTTATTTTTCAATATATGATAGGGCTTTCTTAGAAGCATTTTGTTCAGCTTCCTTTTTTGATCTTCCCATACCCGAACCTGCTAAATTGTCTTCAATGGTAATATTCGAAACAAATTCAGGTTTTGTGTCAGTATAATTAGCACTTTCAATGGTATCAATGACAATTTCTACTTTATTTTTTTGACTCCATTCTAAAAGATGACTCTTATAATCTGATATACTAAACTCAAGGTCATATAAATTGATATATTTTTTTATAAATTTCCTTATTATAAACCTTTTAGTTTGTTGATATCCTTTATCTAAAAATGTTGCTCCAATTAATGCCTCTAAAGCATTACCACCGATATATGTATTATTGCTATTAAGATTGCTTGCATGAGTTTTAATAAACTCAAGTATTCCCATCTTATCAGCAATCATATTTAACATATCACGGTTTACGATCTTAGCTTTCATTTTAGTTAAAAATCCTTCATCCTCATCAGGATATTTATCATATAAAAATTCGGCAATAATTGCATCTAAAATAGCATCTCCTAAAAATTCAAGCCTCTCATTATTAATATCAAGTCCCCCTCCATTAGGAGCTGAAACAGATTTATGAATAAAAGCAATTTTAAATAGTTTTATATCTGATGGAAGATAACCTAAGGTACTATATAGGTAATAATAAAATTTCTTTTGTGAAGTTAAAAGAAGCTTTATTAAGTACCAAATATGTTTAATCACGAATTATATTGAATATTTTTTGAAAATTACCGAAGCATTATGTCCGCCAAAACCAAATGTATTGCTTAAGGCATAGTTAATTTCTCTTTCTTGTGCTTTATTAAATGTTAAGTTCAAATTACTATCAATATCCGGGTCATCCTCAAAATGATTAATTGTTGGAGGCGCAAAACCTTCATTCATTGCTATAATTGATGCAATTGATTCAACAGCTCCTGCAGCACCCAATAAATGGCCGGTCATTGATTTTGTAGAACTAATATTTAATTTATAAGCATGTTCCCCAAAAACTTTTACAACAGCATTAGCTTCCGGTCCATCACCAACTGGTGTTGATGTTCCATGCAAATTAATATAATCAATGTCTTCCGGTTTTAAACCTGCATCTTCTAATGCATTTTTCATTACAAGTTCGGCTCCTAATCCATCAGGATGTGGTGCAGTAATATGATAAGCATCAGCAGATAAGCCTCCACCGACTATCTCAGCATAAATTTTAGCGCCACGGGCTTTTGCGTGTTCATATTCCTCAAGAATTAATACTCCAGCTCCTTCTCCCATAACAAATCCATCACGGGATTTATCAAATGGTCGTGAAGCTGTTTTATAGTTCTCATTATTGGTAGAAATGGCCTGTAAAGCATTGAAACCACCTAATCCTGCTTCATTTATTGCTGCTTCAGATCCACCAGTAACAAAAATATTAGCTTTACCAAGACGGATATACATAAGGCAATCAATAATTGCATTAGTGGAAGTTGCACAAGCTGATACCGTCCCAAAATTCGGGCCATGAAAACCATATTTTATGGATATGTGACCAGCAACAATATCAGAAATCATCTTGGGGATAAAAAAAGGATTATATCGAGGGGTATAACCTCCCTCGATATAATTCTTAATTTCATTGAAAAAGGTAATAATACCTCCAATTCCAGATCCAAAAATCACTCCGGCTTTAGTTTTGTCAATTTCATCCAGGTTGAAATTTGCATCTTTCATAGCTTCCTCAGCAGCTACCATAGCAAATTGAGAAAACAAATCATGCTTTCTTGCTTCTTTTCTATCAAAAAAGTCTTCCGGAATAAAATTCTTAACTTCGCACGCAAATTTTGTTTTAAATTTTGACGCATCAAAACGAGTAATTAAATCACACCCACTAATACCTTTCTTTAAGTTCTTAGCGTACTCTCCCACGCTGTTACCTAAAGGGTTTAATGTGCCCATTCCGGTCACAACTACACGTTTTAATTCCATAAAATGTGTGTTAAAATTTAAAACAATAAATTACTACTTCGCGTTTTCTTCAATGTATTTAATAGCTTCGCCAACTGTTCCGATAGTTTCTGCCTGGTCATCAGGAATACCAATGTTGAATTCTTTTTCAAACTCCATTATTAATTCTACAGTGTCAAGAGAATCTGCTCCTAAATCATTAGTAAAGCTAGCTTCTGGAGTAACTTCGCTTTCGTCTACTCCTAACTTATCAACTATAATGGCTTTTACTCTTGATGCAATGTCTGACATAATTTTAAGTTTTAGTTAATAAATAGTTTTTAAAATAACTTTGCAAAGAAAATTATTTACAGATAATAAATCAAATAAAAAATCCTTTTTTCTTAACTTTATTTGATTTTTTTTGCAATTTTTACTGATTATGCATAAAAATCTTATAAATATTTAAAAAGAAAAAATAAAAATGAAAAATTTAGCCATTTTTGCTTCCGGTTCTGGAACAAACGCAGAGAGAATTATTGAATATTTTGAAAATAATGATCTTGTTAAAATTAACCTGGTTTTATCAAACCGGAAAGATGCTTATGTAATTCAAAGAGCTCAAAATCATAATGTGCCAGTTATTTACTTCAGTAAAGAAACTTTATATGAAACGAAGGATTTACTAATTATTCTGGAAGAATTTTCGATTGATTTAATTGTGTTAGCTGGCTTTCTATGGCTTGTTCCCGATTATTTAATTAAAGCTTTTCCGCACAAAATTATTAATATTCATCCTGCATTGCTTCCAAAGTATGGGGGAGAAGGTATGTATGGTATTAAGGTTCATGAGGCTGTTATTAAAAATAAAGATAAGGAAAGTGGGATAAGCATACATTATGTTAATGAAAAATATGATGATGGAGAACTTATATTTCAGGCAAAATGTAAAATAGAAGAAAATGATACGCCAGATTCTTTGGCAGAAAAAGTACATGCTTTAGAATATGAGCATTTCCCTGTTATTATTGAAAAGATTTTATTAAATATTCTCTAATAAATAACTTAAAATATTCCTGATTTTTATAAAATTAGCCCAATTTTCTTCTTTTACTGGCTCAATAGGGGGTGCTTTTACACTTAATGGGTCAGTAAGTTGACCGTTTTTCCAAATTCTAAAATCTAAGTGTGGTCCTGTTGCATATCCAGTAGTTCCAACATATCCAATAACCTGTCCCTGAGTTACATGCGCACCAATAAACATGCCTTTTCCATATTTAGATAAATGATTATACCCACTTGTATATGTACCATTATGTTTTATCTTAATATAATATCCTGCAGCTTTTGTATATCCTTTACCAATTACTTTTCCTTCTCCAATCGAAACAATCGGAGTTCCTGTTGGTGCAGCGTAATCAACTCCTCTATGAGGCCTTCTAATTTTTAAAATGGGATGATATCTGCTGTATGAAAACCTGGAACTAATTCTCCTAAATTTTAAAGGCGCTTTTAAAAAAGCTTTTTTTAAGCTTTTACCATTTTCATCATAATAACCTTCTATTCCATCCTGATTAAATGCATAAGCAAAATAATCTGTTCCATCATGAATAAATAAGGCTGAATATACTTTGCCTACACCAATTGAAATGGAATCAACATAAAGTTCATCATAAATAACACTGTATTTATCTCCTTCACTTAAACCAAAAAAATCGATTGTCCAGGCATAAATATCCGAAAGTTCCACCGCCAGATTAGGATTAGCATTTGATTCAACCATAGCTTCCCATAATGAAGTTTTTACCTCTCCAATTACTGATCTTTGTACCGTATCTATTTTTTTTTCAATCCATTCAACATAAATAGAATCTAATAGCGATATTTTCAAAAATTCAGTTAATGAATGCTCGTAAACCAAATGTTCTAAACTTTTTATACTATCTTTTGATAGATAAATATTAATATAATTTCTGGCTTTAAATTTTTTCAAATCGAATACTTCCCTTGTTTTTCTAATTATTTCCTCTTCTGAGTAACCATTTAAATTATAAGAAGTTAAAATTGATGAAAGATATTGATTGTACTTAATCCTTATTTTTGAAATATTATAATCTCCAACAGGAATACTAAATTGCATTGGAGTTTCATCATTGACTGTTTCAATTAAATCAGTTTTTATGCTGGCACGTGAATCAGAAGTGCAAATATTTACAGCAAAAACTGAAAGTACTGTTAAAATAGAAATTATAATTAAATCTTTAGTTGTAAATGACATACCAAATTTTTAGTAAATTTAAAAATAATTTACAATGTAAACTGATGTATTTATTAACTGATAATCAACAATAAAAATCAGGCTGTTTTATTTAAAGCAGCTTTATTCAATACAAATACGCAGAAATTGAATGATGATGAGTTTATCCTTCAACTAATACTTTATTTTCAGCAAATTTTTTAACCTGAAACATGAAAGCTTCAAACCTGGTTTCCATACCCACATTTTCCTGCCCGTCATATGCATAATTTTCCCAAGGTATTCCATTGTGATCTTTTCTGAAATTTTGAGAAACAGAACAAGTTATTGTTCCTGGCATACAGGTAAATGGTATAATATTAACAATTCCAGATATATTTTTTTCATATAATAATTTTGCTGCTCCAAGAACCAAAGCAGGTTCGCCATCGTAATCTTTGTGAATATAATCAGCAGAATTTAACAACATATCTTCAACGGCAATTTCATGTTCTAAATTTAATAACCCATGAACACTTTTAACAATTCTTTTTTCTAATTCACGTTGAAAAAAAAGCTGTAGCTTAGCTTTAAATAATTTAGTAATATTTCCCTTCCACCTGCTATCTCTAATATACCTTATTGTGCTATAATTAACCCATTCGCCAAATGGGGCAGTCATTGTCTCTGCTCCTAATTCTTCCAGTCTTTTTACAACAAAATTATTGGCATATGGATTATCGCGCATATAGTTTTCCCCAATAACTGCCACAATAGGTTTTTGAATATTTTCAATAGGAATATTATCAAATTCAACTGCTGCATCCTTCATAACCTTTGTAAGGTCTTTACCCCCTCTTTCAAGCGAAAAAACAATTTTATCAAGATGGTTTTTATATATTCTATCAGTTTCTCCTTTATTTATTTCATACGGCCTAGTTTGTTCCTGCATTTTTCTTAATAAGTCAATAGCTATAATCCCCTTGAAGGTAGTTGATCTCCATTTCATAGAATATCCAGGAGCAATGCTTGCATAGGAGTCTTCATTGCTAGGTTTTATTATTTCTGCATCATGAAAGCCTAAATTATCAAATATTAAACGATGAAGTCTATTATATTCTCCAAATCTGCACGGGCCATTATGATCGGGCATAAAAAAACTACATTTCTTCGGATCAATACCGGGTTCCATTAATTTCCTTAAAAAACTTCCGGTAGTGCATATAAAAGGAAAACACTCCTGTCCGTTTGTATATTTCATCCCCAGTTCAAGATCAACCTTATCAGGCATTGGCAGCACTTCAGAAGGAAAACCACAATACCTTGAGGCAGCTGCAAAAGCATACAAAGTATCCCGTGCATAAGGATAATACAATGTTCTTATTTGACCATTTTGTCTGTTTATAATATCGTATTTCTTAGCCCCTTCTTTTTCAGCAATGGCTTCATATCCTTTTAAACTATCAAGAAATGCCTCGCATCTTGTAATCATACCTGCATCAGCGCTATGCTCATCAACTTCAAGGTGTAAAAATGGTTTGTCTTTTAATTCATTCTTCACAAAGTGGAGTAAAAATGAATCAGGACCGCATCTGAAATTTCCCAGGTAAATAGCATGTAACTTTTTGTTTTTAAATACATGCTTTGCTCCTGCAATAATTTGCTGGCCATTTGGCCAATACATACTTGGATAATCTTCAAATACATTTTCCTCATCTAATGGCAAAAAGTCAAGAGGAATTGGTAAAACCTCCATATTAATTAACTTCTTAACTAATCGTAAATTCTGTGCCGGATCACCTGTATTATAAGGTCTTCCAAATATAACAACAACTCTTTTATACTTTGATAAATCACTTAGTATTTCTCTACCGCGCACTTTAACCTCCTTTTCGAAACTTTCCTGAGAATATGTAGCCTTATCAATTGCTAAATTAACTGCCTTTTTAGGAATATTAAATTTTTCTTGTAAAAATCCGCTTAACTCTTTCCTTAATACCTTATCAAAATATCTGAAATGTAATGTGGGAATTAATAACTTCTCGCGTATTTTTTCTTCAGTAAAAGCAGCTCTAAGTAAATAAGGATGAGATTGTACCCATGGACAATTACAATTATTTGTTGGATTATCATTACTTCCTTTTACATTTACTATAAATGGAAGAAAAACATAATCAACTCCTTTATCAATAAGATTTAAAACATGTCCATGAATTAATTCAACCGGATAACATGTTTCTGAAACCATTGTTTCGAGAGAAGTGGTAATTATTTTTTGATCAGTTTCATCAGAGATAATTAAATTAAATCCTAATTCAGAAAAGAATGTTTTCCAAAATGGAAAATTCTGATAATAATTCATTAATCCTCTAGGTAAACCAATAGAAATTTTTCCATTTTCTTTTTCATTTATATGCCCGTTTAAAAGCATTTCTTCTCTTTCCTTAAAAAGATTTGGAATATCTTTTACTGAACCCTTTCGGTCTTCTTTTTCATATCTATCACATATGCCTCCATAAAACAGTGATTTTGTTCCTTTATCAAAAAATTTAACCCGAGTAATTTCACAATAATTGGAACAATGTTTACAAACAAATTTATCTGTTTCGTATTTTGTTTCACTTACATGAAATCCTTTAAAACGGGATTTCTTCCCGTTATTCATATATTCACGGGCTAAAATAGCTGCTCCAATAGCCCCCGTGATATCAAAATGAGGTGGAATAGTAATTTTCTTTCCTGTAACTTTTTCAAAAGCGGCAACAACTGCTTTATTATTTGTAACACCTCCCTGAAAAAATATTTTATTTCCAACAGGTTTATCTCTTACTACCCTGTTTAAATAATTATATACAATTGAATAGGCTAAACCTGCTACTAAATTTTCTTTCTGTAAACCTTGTTGCTGCTTTGTATTCAAATCACTCTCCATAAAAACAGTACACCTCTCACCCATTTTCGCAGGCATTTCAGATTTAAGACCTAATTCTCCAAATTCCTCTTTAATGTTTATTCCCAGTTTATCGGCTTGTTCTTCGAGAAAAGAGCCTGTTCCTGCAGCACACACCTTATTCATTTCAAAATCAACAATAACCCCTTTAGAAATACGTATATATTTTGAATCTTGTCCCCCAATCTCGAAAATTGTATCAACTTTTGGGTCATATGTAATAGCTGCTGTGGCCTGAGCAGTTATTTCATTTTGAACTGTATCAGCTCCAACAAAATCACCGGTAAGGTACCTGCCAGAACCTGTAGTTCCTACTCCTTTTATTTCAACCTTTTGACCTACTTCTTCATTAATTTCTTTTAACCCGATTTGAATCGCATTTAAAGGTTTGCTTGCTGTAGGTAAATATCTTCTGGCAAGTACGTTATTATCCTCATCAATGATAACAACATTAGTACTTAATGAACCAACATCTATTCCCAGGTATGCCTCAACTTTTTCGCCCTGTTTAATTGGTATAACTTCTTTATTTATCTCATGTTTGCCATCAATAAGTTGTTCTAAATATTGATCTTCTCCTCCTTTTTTAGAAAGATGATCTTTAAGCTTTTCAAGATTAAACGATTCCTGAGTAAATAATTTATTATCTGCTGCATACATTACGGCTCCGATAGCCCCCATTGAAGCATAATGTTTAGGTATAATTAATTCATCATCTTTTAATTCATATATTTCTTTAAAAGCCCTTCTCATTCCCATATTTGCAGCTACCCCACCTTGAAATATTACTGGAATATCCAGACTTTTTCCTCTTCCTAATGTACTTTTAAAATTTCTGGCAACAGCAAAACATAAACCTGCCGCAATATCATGAAGAGGAGTTGCAACTTGCTGAAGATGAATCATATCACTTTTAGCAAATACTGAGCACCTTCCGGCAATCCTTGGCGGTTTTTCTGATTTTAATGCTAATTCGCCAAATTCATTTTCAATTGAGATCCCCATTCTCTTAGCTTGCTGATCAAGAAAAGAGCCTGTACCTGCAGCACAAAGACTATTTAAGTTAAAATCAGATAATTTAGATTCTTCATTATTTTCGCCATCTTCCATAAAAATTAATTTGGAGTCTTCCCCTCCCATCTCAATTATTGTTTTTGCTTCAGGATATATATTCGAAACAGCAACAGATTGCGCTATAATTTCATTTACAAAAATACCATTCAATAATTTTGAAGCTAATTTACCACCAGTTCCTGTTGTACCAATATTACCTGATAAATGAATATTTTCATTAATAATGTCCTCTAGCCTATTTAGTAAAGTTTTAAAAGGATGTCCATAACAATAATCATAATACTCTTTAATTACCTTTTTTTCTTCATTTAATACTACTGTGTTAACCGAAATTGAACCAATATCTATCCCAACATAGTTGCTCATTTTTATTTTTATATGTTAATAATGCCAAAACTAAAAAATAAAAAAATATAAATCAAAATTTCTTAATGTAAATCAAATAATACATTAGTATTTATAATCAATCTAAAAAAAGATTTAAAGCTATTTAAATCTTTTTTTGTTTATACTACTACAATATTTACAATTTTTTTTGTTACAATAATCATCTTTTTAATACTCTTGCCTTCAATCCATTTAGAAGTTCTTTCATCCTCCAGTACTGCTGTTTCAATTTCTTCTTTTGATGCATTAGCCGGCATTTCTATTTTAAAACGTAATTTCCCATTAAATGAAACCGGATACTCAAATACATCTTCCTGAAGATATTTCGCATCAAATTCTGGCCAAGGTTCATATGTTATCGTATTATTATACCCACAAATTGACCACAATTCTTCAGCTAAATGCGGGGCAAAGGGTGACAATAATTTTGCAAATATCTTAATAGTAGGAATTGTTACTTTTTGTTTTTTAATACAAAGGTTCGTAAAAATCATTAATTGAGAAATGGCTGTATTAAACCGTAAACTTTCTATATCATTTTCAATTTTCTGGATTGATTTATGAAGTAATTTTAAAATTTCAATATCTTCCTCACCTTGTGAATGATATAAAGGATCAGCAAAAAACCTGCAAACCCGGGCTAAAAAACCGAAAACACCTTTTACACCATTATCCACCCAAGGTTTAGTTGCATCTAAAGGTCCCATAAACATTTCATATAATCTTAAAGAATCAGCACCATAGTTTGCAACTACATCATCAGGATTTACAACATTTTTTAATGATTTTGACATTTTAGCTACAATCTGATTAAGTTCTTCACCGGTTTTAATATGATAAAATTTATCATCCTTTTCTTCTACCATATCAGAGGCTATTTTCGATCCATTTTTTGATTCATAAGCAAATGCTAAAATCATCCCCTGATTGAATAATTTTTTATAAGGTTCGTCAGTCGTAACAATACCTAGATCAAATAAAACTTTATGCCAAAAACGGCTATATAATAAATGAAGTACTGCATGCTCTGCTCCCCCAATATATAAATCAACAGGCATCCAATAATTTTCTTTTTTCTTTGAAAATGGTTCTTTTTCATTTAATGGATCAATATACCGTAAATAATACCAGCAAGAACCTGCCCATTGAGGCATTGTATTTGTTTCTCTCCTTCCCTTTCTGCCATTTTTATCTGTTACTATCAACCAATCACCGGCATTTGCAAGTGGAGATTCTCCTTTCTCTCCAGGTTGAAAGTTTTTTAAATCCGGTAGCTGAATAGGTAATTCACTCTCTTCTATAACAGATATTTCCCCATCTTCCCAATGAATAATAGGGAAAGGTTCTCCCCAATATCGTTGACGACTAAAAAGCCAGTCGCGCAATTTATAATTAACTGTTGCTTTTCCTAATCCTCTATTCTCTAACCATGAATTAGTTCTTTTTATCCCGTTTTCTTTATTAAGCCCATTAATATCCAATCCTGTTTCATTATTTGATGAATTAATATATTCGCCATCTTCAGTCCAGCATGCTTCACCTATTAATACTTTTTCTCTCAAATCCTTTTCAGCAGCTGCAGGATCAAGAATACACCTAATTGGTATTTGAAATTTTTGGGCAAACTCAAAATCCCTTGTATCGTGTGCCGGAACAGACATGATTGCACCTGTTCCATACCCCATTAACACATAGTCGGCTACCCAAATTGGAATTTTTTCATTATTTACAGGATTTTTCGCATATCTTCCAGTAAAAACACCCGTTTTATCTTTTGCTAAATCCGTTCTGTCTAAATCAGATTTTAAGGCAGCTGATTTTATATAAGTAATCACTTCACTTTTTTTATCAGAAGTAATAATTTCATTAACCATCTCATGTTCAGGGGCAATTACCATGTAAGTTGCTCCAAACAATGTATCTGGACGAGTTGTATATACCCTTAATTTCTTATCCAGGCCTTCAACTTGAAAATCAACTTCTGCCCCCGTTGAACGACCTATCCAATTTCGCTGCATATCTTTTACACCTTCAGGCCAATCAAGCTCATCTAATCCCTTAATTAATCTTTCTGCGTAATGCGGAATTCTTAACATCCATTGCTTTAAATTTTTACGTATTACAGTATTTCCACACTTTTCATGCGATCCGTCAGTTAGCACTTCCTCATTGGCACAAACAATTTTACAGTGCTCACACCACCAAACCTGCGCATTATCATAATAAGCTAAACGTCTGCTATCAATATATTTTCGAGTTTCCTTTTCACCTTTTTGTTTAATTTCTTCAGGGACTTTCAATTCGCTTATTGGTCTTCCTTTTTGTTTTGAATGATCAAACCAAGTATTATAAAGTTGAATAAAAATCCATTGTGTCCATTTAAAATATTCAGGGTCAGTAGTATTAATTTCCCGGTCCCAGTCATAACTTAAACCTAACATTTTAATTTGCCTGCGAAAATTATCACAATTATTATTTGTTGTTACTGAAGGGTGAGTACCAGTTTGCATGGCATATTGTTCGGCAGGTAATCCAAATGCATCCCATCCCATAGGATGAAGAACATTAAAACCTTTCATCCTTTTATATCTGCTAACTATATCTGTTGCAGTATAACCCTCTGGATGACCAACATGTAATCCCGTCCCAGATGGATATGGAAACATATCTAATGCATAAAATTTAGGTTTTGAAAAATCATCTTCCGTTTTAAAAGTTCTATTTTCTTCCCAATATTGCTGCCATTTCTTTTCTATCTCGATAAACTTATATTCCATGATTATATTTGAATTACTCTCTTTTTAACTGAATGCAAAAGTATAAAAATTAACAAATATGAAGAATTAAAATAAAGTGTATAAAAAATAATTTTACTTTTGCATTGAATTGCGATTAATATAATTAAAAAAAAGGATGGCCTAGTAGCTCAATGGATAGAGCATCAGACTTCGGATCTGAGGGTTGGGGGTTCGAGTCCTCCCTGGGTCGCAAATTAGTATTGAGAGTGAGAGTGGAGTGTGATATAACATGAAACTGTTTTCTCCAGACTCACTCTCCCAGTCACTCTTCTTAATAAATCCTATCTTTATTTACAAATTTTTAATTAATATTGCTAAAAAATCTAACCTTTGATTTCAAAGTATAGCATAGCAGTTTTACCTTTTGTAAATATGAGTTCTGAGAAAGAGAATGAATATTTTAGTGATGGCATTACAGAAGAAATATTAAATGCTCTTTCAAAAATTGACGGTTTGCATGTTATTGCCCGCACTTCCTCCTTTGTTTTTAAGAACCAAAATATTGATGTAAGAGAAATAGGAAATAGGTTAAATGTGTCGCTTTTGTTAGAAGGAAGTATACGCAAATCAGGCGATATAATAAGAATTACAGCTCAATTAACTAATACATCTGATGGATTTCATATTTGGTCTGAAACTTGGGACAGGGAACTTAAAAACATATTCATTGTTCAGGATGAAATTGCTGCTATTATTGCTGAAAAAATTAATAAAGATATTTCAGTTGATGTAAATTGGGATGGACATGTTGTTAAAAATACGGATGCAATTGACTATTATCTAAAAGGGGCATATTTACAACATTCCTGGGATTTTAATGAAGGAAAAAATATAATTGAGTGTTTCGAAAAAGCTATTAAACTTGATCCAAATCTTGTTAAAGCCCATATAGGATTATGTAATGTGTATACATGGTTAAGCGCAACAGGAAATGTTAATCTAGAAGAAGGGTATAAAAAAATTGAATATCATTCAAAAAAAATAATAGAACTAGACAATAAAAATCCCGATTTATATGTAATGCTATCGCAAAAGAACTTTTGGATAGATTGGGATTTTCCAACTGCATTAAATCATTTAAATATCTCGTTAAATCTTCAACCCAGTAATGATGACGCATTGAAATCAAAAGGATTATGCCTTGCCGCCATGGGGCAGGTTGAGCAAGCTCTTGATTGCCTTTTTCAATCTGAACGGTTAAATCCTTTTGGAGAACAAATAAATGCTGGCATTGGAATGATATACAATTATATAAATGAAAATGAAAAAGCAATAGAATATA
Source organism: uncultured Bacteroidales bacterium (assembly GCA_964496465.1). GTDB lineage: Bacteria > Bacteroidota > Bacteroidia > Bacteroidales > CAYFUP01 > CAZBZX01. The sequence continues at coordinate 14,505 of CAZBZX010000005.1, read as the reverse complement.
TTGAAAAAAATATAAAAATATGTCCAACGTGGTATGCTCAATATTTAGATAAAGTAGATGTTTTATGTAAATTACAAAGATATAATGAAGCTTGGGAAACTATAAAAATGCTTGAAAAAGACTCTAACTCTCCATTATCAATTTCACAACTTAAATCATTATACTTTGCATATCAGGGAAAAACAAGTGAAGCATATAAATATCTCGAAAATCTAAAAAAAGAAATGGAAAAATCTCAATTAATAGGCTCACCTGATGCTTCATTTATAAGTCAAATTTATATACTTCTTGGCGAAGATGATAAAGCTCTTGAGTATTTAGAGCATGGGATAAATAATAATGCAACTCCATTTCTTTTCATTAAAATATTAAATTATTGGGATCATTTAAGAAATCATCCAAGGTATATTAATGCCATAAAAAAAATAAAATATGAGAATGCTAATTCAAATGTTGAAGAATTCAAAAAATATAAAAAAACAACAATTCCTGATAATTTAGCTAATAAAATTGAAAATAAGCTTAATTTATTAATGAATGAAGATAAACCTTATTTGAACCCTACTTTAAACCTATCCGATTTAGCAGAATTAGTAAATATAACTACAAACCAAATGTCGCAAATTTTAAATGAATTTATCGGCAAAAATTTTTATGATTATATAAATTCATTTCGTTTAGCTCATTTTCTTGAACTAAATAAAAATCCTAAATATAAACAATTCACTCTCATCTCAGTTGCATACGAATGTGGATTTAATTCAAAAACAACATTTAATACTTTCTTTAAGAAAACAATGGGAAAACCTCCTTCTGATTATTTTAAAGAATAAATGAAAATTACAACTTTATTACTTTCAATATCTAATAAAATGTATATAGTAAATTTAAAAACAATAACTGGAAACATCAAAAACTTAATTATGGGCAGCTTACAGGCTCTGTGCTCAGATTACCAGAATTATCCACTGTAATACGCCAGCAATTTCCATCTGGGGATTTAATAATTACACCTGATCCGATAGATTCAACATACATATCCCCATCTGCAACTTGAAGTTTTGAGGCTGGTTCAGTTGTTCCCACACCAACATTACCGGTAAAATAACTTAATTCATTCCCAATAACTGCAGATGTTTCATACTCCTGAAAATCAGTACTTGTTTGTATCCCTAGTTTGGCCGTTCCCCATGCATTCATATCAAAAGCAAACATTCTAACACCAGTATGGCCATATAATCCTCCAAATATTGAATCTGTCACTAATTCTATAGAATGCCCCATATTACTGAATAAATCGCCATCATTTCCAATACCCAAAGCGCCATTTACTTGGAGTTTTGTTCTTGGATTTGACGTTCCGATTCCAACTTCTCCATTATTACTTATAACAACCATACTATCTGATTCAATACGCTGATTTCCAAATCTAGCTAAATCTAAATCTTTAAGACCTGCAACATGAAAATTAGCCATTGGTTCTGTAGTTCCTATACCAATTGCTCCAGTGCTTTTAAAAACGGCTATCTCTTTTTCAGTGATTGAGTCTTGATCAGAATAAATAAATCGAAGCACATCATCCTCATTATCTCCCCATGCTATTACTGCTGCTTTTTGATCTTCACCTTCATCTTTTAGTCCAATATACATATTATCTGTATTCCATGATAATGACAATCCTATATTCATCCAATCCCTGTTTCCTCCACCAAAACCTGAATAAGTATCATATTCTCCAATATGAAGTTTTGTTATAGGATTTGCAGTTCCAATACCTATATTTCCTAATGTATCAAAAGTCATTAATGGAATCGGAACAATTGAATTAAACGGAATATTCCCAATAATAAATTTTGAATTTCCTTCAACAGCATCACCAGCAGTGGAAGTAAGTGTAAATGTTGTACCATCAATTAATGAATCTGAATTAAGTAATAACTGAGATCCCCAAAGTTGATTGTTCCCTGGTTCAATATTCAATTGTCCACCAACGTTTAATGTTGCCCAGTTGATTTCTGTTCCTGTACTAACATTTCCTGCTAAATAGTTAATATTATTTCCTGTTTTGTTCCAAACCGACTCTCCACCATTTGATGCATATAATGCATATGGTACAGAAAGCAACTGACTTGTTCCCATTGTGGTGCCATCCATTGATATCTCAATATAATAAGGACCTGCTGACCAGTTAATAGCTAAAAAAGCAGTTGAATTAACCGATCCTATTTCAAGATTTACTAAACCAAAAGCATTAGTTGTAATACTATGTATCTCTGAAAATACTTCTGTCCCTGTTGAACTTCCTTGTAAAATGGCAAGTCCAATACTGACGCTTTCGTTTACTATAGGATCACCATTTGCATCACGGATGATTGCCTGGTATTTAAAACTTTCCGGTGCTTGAGCCAATATATTGAAACTTATTAATACTGATATTAATAGTGAATATGTCTTTTTCATAACAAATAAATTTTAATGGTTTTAATATTTAATAATGTTGAATGATTTTGTAAAATCTTTTGAAGTGATTTTTAAAATATATATGGATGGAGTATAGACTGACATTTCTATTTGTTCACTAATTATTTTCCCAATCAATTCCCATCTATTTAATAAATTACCTTGCAGATCAAATAATTCAAATATGAATGTTGTGGATTTCATATATCTTATAGAAACAGTAATTAAATCGGATGATGGATTCGGATATATGTTAATATCTAATCCCTTGATAAATAACTAATAAGTATTTTATGCAAAGTTCTAAAATAGTAAAGTTAATTGAAAAAAGAAATATATGAAGTAAAGTAATTGTTAGTTAAGGGTATTGATAGAATTTTGCATAAAATTGAGTTGGACTAAGCCGCACTTTTTGTCATGGACTTTTTTTTGTTGCATTTTTGGGTTTGCCACAATAATTTGTTGTTTCACTTGTATTAAGTTAGAGAGTTCTATAATTTTTAATACTAAACTGCTTAAAAAAAGACATATTTTTTCCATTACAGTTTTTCACCGTTTAAGTTTTTAATTTTTTATCAAAGAACTTTTTTAATTTTAAAGTTAGTCAAAACCAGTAGTTACTAAATATAATATACCTTGTTTGCATTTAGGGCAAATCCTGATGTTTCGCCCTATCAGCAATTCAACTATTTCTACCCACGGGAGAAAATCCATAGCTTGTTTTATTTTGCCCAATAAACTAACACATAAACTAAGCTTGCTTTTCCGGTTTGCTGATGCATATATACCGTAATAACGTATTTTATAAAATCCTTTGGGCAATACATGTTGCATGAACCTGCGGATAAACTCCATGGCATCCAGTTGCATGACCTTCCATCGGTTATGGTCTTTATAATCTTTCCAGTTAAAGCTTACTTTTTCCTCTTCCATGGTTTTAATCCGGTTATTGCTTATGGCAATGCGGTGGGTATAGCGTGCCAGGTAAGTTATTACCTGCTGCGGGCCCTTCATTACTTTTTTAGTATAAACTACCCAGGGGGTATGATAAATATTATCTTTTAACTGTTTAAAATCGCTGTAATCGATATTTGTTTTATTATAGTCAGTGGGTAATTTTACTTTTCCTTGTTTATAGGCTTTTTCCAGCTCCCTGGTAAACCTGGCCCTAAATATGGCTGATAAAACTTTTACAGGGATAAAAAATTTCTTGCCTCCTGGTATCCATTCCATATCGTCTGCCGAAAGCCCTCCGCCGGGAACCAGCATATGAACATGTGGGTGCAGGCTTAAATTTTGGCCCCATGTATGCAACACTGAAATTATTCCTGCTTGTGCACCCAGGTAAGATGGGTTAAGGCTTACCTGTAATTGTGTGCCGGAGCTGGTTTTTAACAATATATTATACATCAATTCCTTATTAGCTATAACTAATGGATTTAATAACGAGGGAAGGGTATAAACCACGTGGAAATAAGCAACCGGCAATAACAAGCTTTGTAGTGTTTTAATCCATAACTGTTGTTTACTGTATTGGCATTTTGGGCAATGGCGGTTACGGCATGAGTTATACAAATGGTATTCTTCCCCACAGTCAGTGCATTTCTCTACATGCGAGCCCATGGCATAAGTGCGACAATTGGTTATGGCATACATTGCTTTTTTTTGTTCATTGTTAATCAAATAATTTTGCTTGTACTTTTCGCCAAAGGTTTGCAGGATATCCTGTAATTCTATTTTATTTCTCTTTTCCATCATGGCATTATTCTAAAGCTTATCGAATGGGCTGGTTACATCACTTGGTTTAAAGTTTACCAGGTGTGTATAAACCATGGTGGTTTTTATTGAACGATGGCCTAACAGTTGCTGGATAATACGAACATTTACCCCTTGCTCCATAAGGTGTGTGGCAAAACTATGCCGTAAAGTATGAAAACATACCTGCTTTTTTATCCCTGCCTTTTTTGCTGAACGTTTTACTATAGTACGTGCCGATGATCCACTAATGGGAAGTTTTTTATTTTGTCCTTCAAATAAATAATTTTTAGGTTGATATAGTGAATAATAAGCTCGTAACTGGCTTAATACTTTTGGTGAAAGAAGTGTATATCGGGCCTTATTGCCTTTTCCTTGCCGCACACGAAGCTGCATGCGTGAAGAATCTATGTCGGTTAACTGTAAATGGCAAAGCTCGTTCAGGCGTAATCCCGATGAATATGCCAGGGATACCATACAGCGATGCTTTATATTTTTTATAACTGATAGTAACTGGATAATCTCTTCTTTTGACATTACTACTGGAAGAGGTTTACCCAACTTAGGGCGGTTTATCTTTAATTCTTCCCACGGAATATCAAGTACATTCTTGAATAAAATCTTTAAGGCACTAATCGACTGGTTCAGGTAGGTTCCCGATACTTTTCTCTCTCGAATGCAATAAATCAGGTAATTTTTTATCTGTTCAGAAGTAATGTGCCTGGGTGTGGTTTTGCAATAAGCAAATAACTGGGTTAAACATCTAAGGTAAGTCTCAATGGTTTTCTCACTGTAACCTTTTAACTGCATCTCTTGCAGCATGTGTTCTTTGTAAGTTTTTTTTCATCGTATTGAATTTAAATTAAACATGCATTAAGTTTATGAATTATTTTCCGATTTTCAAATTACCGCTATTTGCGGTTTAGTGCAACTCATTTATATCCTCAATAATATCATATTTATTCTGATGAAATCCCTGAGTAAGAATATTTGAGTTTGATTCTATTGTTCCGGTAATTACCTCTCCTATAGACCAGCTCATAGTGATACTGTCTGAATTCATGTAAAAATTTCCTGCTGAAGAAATCAGATCGGGAGATGCATTCTGCCCATTGGCAATTATGCTTTTTCCGATAAATATCGGAAGTAAGACATAAATTACTTTGAAAAGAAGTAAGGATTTATTCATAAATTTAAATGTAAATTAATATAATTCTTACAGTAAAAGTATTGTTTTAAGAAGTCAAATTCATCGTCCTAAAGTAGTAAAATCACATTTCAATGCATTAAAATATTTGCATGGAAATAGCACCATTAAAATTTATAAAAGCCTAATTGTCAGGTATTAAGATTATTTTTTCTGAAGTTATATTCGGAATAAGGTTAAATTCTTTAAGCAACATTAATAATTGAATTCTATTTTCAACCTTAAGTTTGTTAAATATATTTTTATTATGAGCTTTAACTGTTCTTTCGCTAATATAAAGTTTTTCAGCAATTTCCTGATTTGTTTCACCATTAATTATATGTTGAATCACTTCAGTTTCTCTATTTGAAATTTTAAAATCAGATTTCAATTGTCTTAATTCTTTAACTTCTCTGCTAATTATGAGAACACCAAATATGTCATTATATTTATCTTTAATTAAAGAAAATTTTGAATCCATAAAAATAGAGTTTTCAGATTTTAAGTTTTTATATTTTAATCTACAAGAGAAACTATTGAATTCAGCATTTATCAGTTTGTTGATTTCCCTAATTATCTCATTATGATTATTTATTATATGAGAAATATGTACTCCTAAAAGTTTGTTGAATTCTTCATGCAATATTTTTAGAGTTGGATTATTAATAAATAAAATTTTCAATTTTTGATCAATAAGGATTATTGATTCATCAATATCATTAATTATTTCATCTGTTATCATTTTTGGAGTAAGTCTTAAAAACTTATATTTAATTATAGTATACCATATTCCAAATATCCATATCAATGAGTAAACCATTATAATTGCAGGTATTCTTGAAGTAGATATGTTCAAAAGCTGAAACAATAAAATATGATCAATTGTAACTAATGTAAAAGAAGTGAATTGTGAAATTGATATAATAATAAATTGTTTCTTGGTTTTGTTTTGATTAGTTATTCTATATCCTTTTAATAGAATCAAAATTGAAGCAAGAAAATATAAAAAGCTAATTATATAACTTTGGTATACATCATTAATTGAAGCTCCGTAATCAGAAATATATCTAGTATTATTATTTATAATAAATATTGCCGGCTCATGAGATTGAAGTATTTTCAATATAGAATAACAAGCTGGTATAAACAAAATAAAATACAGGTAGCTTTTTTCCAGATTGATTTTTGAGATATATATGTATAATACTAAAATCAGAAACCAATGTATCATATAAAAAACAATACAAAACTTAAACCAGAATATAGATAATTCGTTGGTTTGGCTCGTCTGAATAAAAATTCCTCCCAAGCAATTCAGAGCAAGACAAATAGTAATAAGAAAAAATAATTGATTGCTATTTTTTTTCCAATTGATAGATAATACATACAATCCGAAAAACAAATAGACACAAAACAGAATGGAAAATATAGCAATTAACATATAGATATATAATAAATATTATTAGATTGCTATACAATATTATTAAATAACTCAAAGAAAATCAATTTAATACAAATTAATACTTAAAAAATATAATATTAATATGTTCTTTCATACAATATTTAATAGTGATAATAATATATACATCAACCCTTATAAATGATTAATAAAAATTTCATAAATCTCTTCATCAAACAATAAGTCCAAATGAATATTTATACTTTTTATGTATGCTAATTTAGGCGAACCTCTTCATGCTTAGCATAAAGTATTGAATAATAGTCTATTAATTGTTTTTTTGTTCGGGCCAACCTTTGCGGTCGCTTGACTATTCTTTGTTTTCAATCTTTGTATCGAAAATAATTTAAAAAACAATAAAAATGAAAACATTAATTATTTATGATTCAGTTTTTGGGAATACAGGTAAAATTGCACAGCATATCTATGATTCTTTTGATAACAAAGAAGAGGTTAAAATCTGCCATATAGACTATGTAAATCAAATATATTTGGATAATATTAAATTACTAATTGTAGGTTCCCCAACAAGAGGTTTCAGGCCGACAGAATCAATATTAAAATTCATTAAAAATATACCATCAAATAGTTTAAAAGAAATTTATGTTGCCGCATTTGATACACGGCTCTCTTTGCCTGATTTAAATTCTTCTTTTATTCGATTTATTGTAAAAACCGGGGGATATGCTGCCAATACAATATCTTCCCAATTGCTAAAAAAGCAAGCACAATTAGTTATTCCCCCTGAAGGATTTTTAGTGACCGGGGAAGAAGGGCCATTGAAAAATGGTGAATTGGAAAGGGCCTCAATCTGGGTCAGAGAAATTATAAATCATTACCATCTTAAAATTAAACCTTCATTCGCAAAATAAATGCTCTTAATCAATACTAAAATGAAAAAATATATACCCATCTTATTAATATTAGTTAGTGTAAAAACAGGAATTGCACAAGATTACAGGCAAACTGTAAAAGGAACTATAATAGATAAAGAATCACATGTGCCTATTGAATTTGCTACTATATATTTGGCCAATACTACTTATAATAATGGTGCTATTTCAGATGAAAATGGCAATTTCAAAATAGAAAATGTGCCTGTTGGTAGAATTACTTTACAAATAAGTTTTGTCGGTTATAAAACAGTTACAATCCCAAACCTTGATGTTACAATGGGTAAAGAACTTATTGTAAATATTGAATTAGTTGAAAACGTCATTAAACTAGATGAAGTAGCAATAAAAGCTTTTGATAATAAAGAAAAACCTATTAACACATATGCTAAACTATGTGCCCGGACATTTTCAATTGAAGAATCTCATCGATATGCGGGTTCTGGAAATGATATTTCACGAATGGCAATGAATTATGCCGGGGTAAAAATGTCGGTTGAAACAACAAACGAAATAGTAGTACGTGGTAATTCCCCGGTTGGTGTATTGTTCAGGTTAGATGGAGTTGATATCCCAAATCCCAGTCATTTTGGAGATGGAGGAACAACTGGTGGCCCAATTGGAATGTTAAACAATAAAGTACTATCAAACTCTGATTTTATAACAGGAGCTTTCCCTGCTGAATATGGAAATGCCATTTCAGCTGTTTTTGATTTACGAATGAGAAATGGAAATAGTGAAAAGCATGAATTTATGGGTCAGGCCGGTTTAAATGGATTTGAATTTGGGGCTGAAGGACCCATTTCCAAAAAAAATAATTCATCTTATCTATTTAATTACAGGTACTCAACCTTAGAAATATTGCGATTAGCTGGAATGAATGTAATGGGCACTGCTATAGTAAAATATGACGATTTATCTTTTAAACTAAATTTCCCTTCTCAAAAAATAGGTAATATTTCAATCTTTGGATATGGGGGAAGAGGTTATATGAAAATGTTTGATAGCGAAAGGGATACTACAAAGGAAAAGCAAGAACTCGCTTATAAATCGGATTATGAAATGGATTTATTATATAATAACAACAGCGGAGCTATTGGATTATCACATTCATATATTCTTGGAAGTTCAGCATACACTAAATTAATACTTTCAGCAACAACTATTTATAATTTCAACAAAATGGACTCATTAAGTACCATAAATAGAAATCCAATCATGCAATATTACGCTGATTTTAACCGGACAAAATATGCAGCAAAATTTTATATAAACAAAAAATTTAATAGTAAAAACTCTTTTAGAACTGGAATTTCAGCAAACTTCCAATTTTTCAATTTTTTAGATAGTATGTATATACGTAGTGTAAATGATTATAGAATTTTGAGAGATTATCAAGGTGAAGAAATAATAACACAATTATTCATTCAACATCATCATAAATTTAATGATAAGTTAAGTTTAATATTAGGTATTACTAATCTTACACAACCCTCAAATAAGAATTCATCCATTGAACCAAGAATAGCTTTATCATGGGAGTTTATACCAGGTCATAATTTTAGCGCAGGATACGGTTTACATACACTGGCTGCTCCTTTAGAAGTAACTAAGCAAAAAGTTATGGATGAAACCGGTGCACTTAGCACTCCAAATTTAAATCTTGGTTTTACAAAAAGTCATCATTTTATATTAGGTTATGACACTAAATTTTTAGATAAGATTCATTTCAAATCAGAAATTTATTATCAATATTTAACTGATGTAATAGTTGAAGTTGTTCCAAGTGCATATTCTCTGCTTAATCGACAAACATATGAAACTGTCGATGTTGGAGCTTTAAATAATGATGGAAATGGATATAACTATGGAGTGGAATTTACATTAGAAAAATTTATGGATCATGGATCCTATTTCTTATCAACTTTATCCTTATTTGAATCAAAATATAGGGGAAGTGATAATGTTTTAAGAAATACAGCTTTTAATAGCCATTTTGTTTTTAATTTATTAGGAGGTAAAGAATTTACACTAAATAACAAAAAAGAATCTTCGAGACATATTAAAAAATTTACAATTGACGGGAAACTTAACTGGGGAGGAGGTCCCCGATATTCCCCGGTTGATTTAGAAGCTTCAAAGACAGCTAACAAAACAATTTTTGATAATAGTAAAGCATTTTCTAAGCAATTGCCTGATTATTTTAGAACTGACTTGAGGATTGGTTATAAATGGATTGGAAAAAAATCATCACAGGAAATTGCAATAGATATTCAGAATGTTACAAATCGTAAAAATGCCTATCAAATAAAGTTTAATCCTGAAACAGGAGATATTGAAACATATGGTATGGGCATGACTCCTGATCTCTTATATCGGATAGTATTTTAAATTTGATAATCTAAATTGAATTTCTATTAATTATCCATAAAAAAAGCGGAATAAAATTATTCCGCTTTTATATATTTTATATAAACTAATAGACTCTATCAACCTCGTTTGCAGAATAATTAATTAATAGTGCCTGAGCTTTTCTTAACTCTTGTTTCACATCAGTGACAATACCCATTTTAGTATCCTTATCTATCTTCATAGATACCATCATACGTGGACGTTCATTTTCTTTCATGTTATCTCTTGCTGCAGCAATAAATTGCCTAATGTCATCAGTGGTTGCAAAAGCATCATTAAGTTGTATCCTGGCTTCTTTACCATATAATCTCTGATAAGTTGGTAATGGTTTTCCAATGAATATTGTTTTAACCAGCGATTTATCTTCCAGCTTTTTTATATCTGTTGCACCAGGTACAGTTACCATTATTTTTAAGTCAGATTCCCTCATTACTGTAGAAACCATTAAAAATATTAATAACATAAAAATGATATCAGGAAGTGATGCTGTTGATACACCTGGGACTTCGCCTTTACTATCTTTTTTAAATCGTGCCATTTTAATCTCCTCCTATATTTCTAGGTTCTGCTTCAGATACCCTGTTTGGATAAATATCTTTAATAGCATCCTGCATCTCGTCAGGTAATTCATCAAACTTTTTACCCCACTTTTTAGTGGCAAGTTCATCTTTTAGTTCATTGTAAGCCATTGCTAATTCATTCTGAACAGAAATATACATTTTATATGATGTGCCTCTATCATTTCGAAGGGAAATTACATGATTCTTTGTTACAGGATATAATCCAAAATAAGGTACCTCAACAAACTTTCTTAATGGTAAGTCATCCCTGTCATTTGGATTTGCAATAAATTCTTTGGTTTTATTTCTTAAATCCCTAATGTGTGTCCGTTCTCCTTCAACCAAGAGTTCGTCATCTTTATTCACTAAAACTACAAAGACATTCCTTTCCTTTACTTTTGTATCATCAATCTGCTCTTCATCCTTAGGCATTTGAGGTAATTTTCTCATAATACCTGTATCCGTATCTATTGTAGTTGCAACAAGGAAAAAGATAAGAAGGAGGAAAGCAATATCTGCCATCGAACCTCCATTTATTTCAGGCACTTTTCGTTTATTAATCGCCATTTTTCCTTTTAAATTAAAAGTTAAAAATTCTAATTTTACTTAAATATTCCTTTTATTTCTGAGTACAGAATAGATAAAAATGCAATACCCATCAAAATATAAGTTGTAATAATCACTGTATCAGTGTATTTTAGCTTCAGTGGGTTGTCAACCAATCCATAACCTATAATATTCATTTTTTCATCTGAAGATAAAAAGTAAGCAGCCAAAACAATAATTACTGTAGCAGCAAGTGGCACTAAAGCTTTATTTAAATTCTTCGGATTTGAAAAGCTTTTAATTATTGGGAAAGCAATAGCTAATATGACCGCAATAAATAACAAAATATATGACCATATTAAATAAAGTGCTGTATAATTTTTCTCTTCATAAGTTGATTCCATTACTGATCCGCCAGCATAATAAATAATAACTACTAACACTGAAGCGCCCAGAATACTATAAAGAATAATATTTATAATCTTTGATGTTTTATCTGACATGGTAAATTACTTTTTAATATTATGTTCTACTAAAATGTCAATTAAAGATATTGTAGAATCTTCCATTTTACTAACTATACCATCTATTTTTGAAACAATATAGTTATAGAAAATCTGAAGTATTATCGCAACAATTAATCCAGATACTGTTGTAATTAATGCTACCTTAATACCACCAGCAACAAGAGCAGGAGAAATTGTACCTGCAGCCTGAATAGCATCAAATGCACTAATCATACCAATTACTGTACCCATAAAACCAAGCATAGGAGCAATTGAAATCATTAATGATATCCAGGTTAATCCTTTTTCAAGCAATCCCATTTGTACACTGCCATAAGCAATTACTGATTTTTCAACTACTTCAATTCCTTCGTCAATTCTATCAAGCCCTTGATAAAAAATACTTGCAACAGGACCTCTAGTCTCACGACAAACTTCTTTTGCAGCATCCACACCTCCAGATTTTAATGCTCCTTCAACATCGCTCAACAATTTTTCAGTATTTGTAGAAGCTAAATTCAAATAAATGATCCTTTCAATAGCCAGTGCCAAACCTAAAATTAATGTTAATAATACAGCCCCCATAAATCCAGCACCACCTTCAATAAATTTTTGTTTAATTTGTTTATGTAGCGATAGACCAGCTTCAGCTTCTTCAGCATCAGCTTCATCACTAAGGTCAATTACAGTTGATTCTGTTACTACTGCAGCTGTATCAGCTGTAGAAGAATCAACTACCTCTGTAGCATTATCTACTTCATCTTGAGCAATTACAGTATTAAATGTTCCGATTAGGATCATCGCTAAAACTGCTATAAATGCGAATAAATTTTTCATGATCTTTTTTTAATTTAAACGTTTTATAATTCTAATTTATTATTTACTTGTTTTTTATGTTTTCAAAGTTTACAAAAATAATAACTTTAATTAGAATACCATTTTTTATATCAATTTTTATATAGTTTTTATTCTATTTATTTATTTGTTAGGGTAATTACAGTTAAATTTATTAAAGAAACTTGCTCTACCAGCTTCCAATTCCAACTGGTAATGTTTTACAGTCAAGATAAAAAGCCAGATTAGCAATAATAATAGGGAAGCAACAAACTTCCCTATTCTTTCGCGGAGACCTGCAGGCAGTCAGGCAGGGAATGGGATTATGGATCGTTTCGCTCTCATGATCCCTAGAATCTCTTTAAAAAATTTTAACTGTCATTTACTCACAAAGCGAGTAAATAATATTCTTATATGTATGTGTCCATCGTCATTAGAACAAATTCTATTCTTCTGGACCCAAATAAAAATCCATTCACTTTCGTGAATGGACAGTTAAAAATTATTGCGGAGAGAATGGGATTCGAACCCATGATACCCTTGTGAGGTATACACACTTTCCAGGCGTGCGCCTTCGACCACTCGGCCATCTCTCCAATATATCAATGTTAAATTTTTCAGCGGCACAAATTACGTAAAAATAAAATTATTTTACAATCTATATAGTTATTTCACCCCTTAAAGGTTTATTAATAAGCAATTTAATTTCATTATTATCGCAATTATTTCCCAATAAAAACATAAGTTTTACAACAGCTGCTTCTGTTGTTATGTCATACCCGTTAATTACTCCTATTTCCTGTAATAACTTACTATTTTGATATTTACCCTGATCAACCTTTCCAGCAGCGCATTGTGTTACATTTATAACTATTATTTCATTTTGTACCGCATCTTTTAACAATTCAATAAACCATAATTCATTAAATGTATTTCCTACTCCAAAAGTCTCTAGAACAATAGCTTTTAAATCTTTGCTGTTAATAATTGATCCTACTACTGATTTATTTATACCTGGAAATAATTTTAAAATAGCAATATTTGAATCAAGGTTCTTATAAAATAAAGTTGGCTTTTTATAATCCGGTTTAAAAATTATTGGAAAATTGTAGTTAATATGAATACCAGCCTCTGCCAGGTGAGGAAAATTATCAGAACGAAATGCATTAAAATATTCCGCATTATGTTTATGTGTCCGGTTTCCTCTTAACAACTTATTTTCAAAATAAATGCAAACTTCAGGAACAACTGGTTTTTCATTTATATAATTAGCTGCAATTTCCAAGGCCGTAATTATATTTTCTTTACCATCAGTTCGTAATACTCCTAACGGAATTTGGGATCCGGTAAGGATGATTGGTTTTTTCAAATTTGCAAACATAAAACTCAAAGCAGAAGCAGTATAGGCCATTGTATCAGTTCCATGTAAAATTACAAATCCATGATAATTATCGTACCTTTCTTCAATAATATTGACCAGGTTAATCCATATATTAGGCCCAATATCTGAGGAATCTAAAGGAGGATCAAATGAAATAGCGTCAATATGAAAATTGAATTTCTTTAATTCTGGTAAATGACTAGTAATATGATGGAAATCAAGTGGTGTTAATATCCCATCTTCTAAATTCTCAATCATTCCGATAGTCCCACCAGTATATATTATCAATATTGATTTTTCGTTGTTCATTTATATATTAAATAGTTGATGAGAATTTTTTGTCGTAATTTCTGCCACTTCATTCATGGTCAAATTTTTAATCTCAGCTATCTTTTTTGCAATATGGATGATATAAGAACTTTCATTCCTTAGTCCTCGATTAGGAACAGGGGCCAAATATGGCGAATCTGTTTCTAATACCATATGATCAATATCAATTTTTTTTATTGTCTT